>JANMVK010000533.1:0-1281 GCA_031392725.1 Pseudobdellovibrionaceae bacterium | reverse complement strand
TCCTTGTCCAAAGAAGCTTTAATAACCTGCCAATTATTAAGCCCCGAGTGATGGGGTTGGCCGGTGTAAACCAACGACAGGCGCGCATTCCAAAACTCAGGGTCCGTCTGAAAAGTTTCCAGACGCGGGCCCATTGGAGTGTAGTGAATGGCATTTAAACCCGGCACCAACGCTGGAAAATAATCCTGCGTGCCGGTCATCTTCTGCAGAACTTGCGCCTCTAAGTTGTGCGACAACTCCACCGACTGATACACGTCCAAATCCTTCTTCAGCCACGTGGAAAAGGCTTTGATCATGCTGATGGACAGTGAGGAGCTTCCGCCCAAACCGCCGCCGACCGGGCTTTCGCTGGATGTTTCCAAATTGAAACCTTGAGCGGGTTTCCAAAACGCCACCTGCTTTTGCACCAAGGCGACCTGCTCATCTTTGCAGGACACCAGCTCCGCCAAGCCGGGAAAAGATTTTTTGTAATTTAAATCCTTCACATGAAGGTGAATCTCTTTGTCGGCGCGGGTCTCAATGGTGGCGTGAGTGCAAATAGAAATGGACAAATTGATGGTGACACAGCTGTCGACCAATAAAAACAACGGCCAACAATCGAGCGTGCCGCCGGATAAATCCACGCGTGTGCTCGAGGATTTGGTAATTTTCACTTCTTGGACTCCGTCTTCGCGGCCGTTTTGTCGACCTGCGGCTTTTTCTTGATGATAGCGGAGTCAATCAGCCGGTCCAATTTATCTTTTGGCAATCCCACGATTTCCTTCAAAGTGGATACACGGACATACCTGAACGTTTGCCCCTTGTTAAACCCATACTTTGGTTTGAATTCCGCACCCCAAGCTAGGGTAAAAACCGGCTTGCCATCGGCGGCCTTCATCACGATCTGTGGAGCGCCGGGGGCAAATCCAGCGCTAACAAATTCCATGACTTCCAACCCCTGCACACTCTGGATAAGCGTCACCAACTTATCCTGGTCCAATTCCATATCGGCGCTCACGCGCTTCATGGTCCACGTGGAATCTTTTTTTGTGAAAGCCTCTTTTACTTTATCGCTCTCAATGTCGATTTCCTTCACCAGCTCCAGATTAAACTCAAAAGGAATTTTACCGTCGCGGAAATAAATCTTCGGAACGCGCACGAGATCCAGCGAAGCCGCGCCCGTTTTATAAAACGCCGGGTTTTTATCCGCTATCACAAAAACTTCCTCGCCGATATCCTGGCTCATGGTTACGGTCCAGCCGCCGAGCTTGGCCTGGAGGGAGGCCTTGCCCTTAGGCATGG
>JANMVK010000485.1:0-3309 GCA_031392725.1 Pseudobdellovibrionaceae bacterium | reverse complement strand
GTGTCGGTGTTTTACATCAACAATAGCTTCGACAAATGGTTCTCGGAAAAAATGGCCGGCGTACTTAAGAGCTCACTCGAAGTGACCAACGCCTACTATCTGTCAGCCAAGCGCAAAAATTATCACTTCGCCGAGCGCGTGGCTAAAGAGATGCGAGATATGCCCAAAGGTGACTGGAACAAACGTTTAATCGACATGCGCTCACGCTACAGCCTGGATGCCGTGGAATATTATCCCTCGCTCTTTGGCCAGCGGGTGGTGAGCGTTAGTCCCGATGAGGCCCTGCCCGACATCCCACCGCTTTCGCTTGAACTGCTGGAGCGCGGGATCGAAGACCGCAACGAGGCCTCGACCATTCACCAATTTGAAAACGGCAACCTGGTGCGGGTCATTTTTCCGGTGGGTTTGACTAAATCCGAGGGCGCCGTCGTGGTGTCGACCTTTATTCCATTGTCTCTGATCGCCAAGATGGATGATATTGCCGCGGCTTATGAAGATTTCCGTGACGTCAATCCACTCGAATATCCGATTAAGTCCATTTACTTAATCATTCTTGTGTTGATGACCCTGACTATTCTGCTTGGCGCGACTTGGTTTGGATTTTATCTCGCGCGGCAGCTGTCCATTCCTCTCGAGGAATTGGGCCAGGCCGCCCAGCGGGTGGCCAATCATGACTACAGCCCGGTCTCAGCCAAAAGCGGTTCGGTGGAGATCAACGAACTGGTGCGCCACTTCAATCAGATGACGCAAAATCTGGCGACCTCCGAGCGGGAAGTGCGTGAGGCCAACACTTCACTGCGCACCACGCTGTCGCGCCTTGATGAGCACTCGCGCTACATGGAAGTGGTGTTGTCCACGGTCAGCACTGGCGTCATCACGCTTGATCCCGAAGGTCATATCACCATGGTCAACCGCCATGCGTGCAAGCTGCTGTCGATTAAACCCGACCGGATTTTGGGCAAACATATCGGCCAGGTGTTGCAGAAGGAATATTACACCGTTTTGGAAAACATGATTGAGCAGATGCGCGCGCATGAAGCCGAAAGCATTCAGCGCGAGATCCGCATTCAAATCCGCAACCGCTCCATTCCGTTGCAAATGACTTTGTCGTTCCTCACAGACGAGAGCCAAACCGAAATCGGCAAGGTTTTGGTGTTTGATGATCTCACCGCGGTGCTCGGCGCGCAGCGAGCGGCGGCGTGGACGGAAGTGGCGCGCAGAATTGCCCATGAAATTAAAAATCCGCTCACGCCGATTAAACTTTCGGCCGAGCGGCTGGAGAAAAAATTCGGCCATCAGATTAAAGATCCGGCATTCCAGGAATCCATCCACCGCATCATCGCGCAAGTGGACAGCTTGAAAAATTTGGTTAATGAATTTAATCAGTTCGCACGGCTGCCGAAGTCCAACCCCGTGCCCGGCGATCTGAATCGGGTGATTTCGGAGACACTGGGTCTATTCCAGCAGGATGAAAATAAGCAACGTTTGGAGTTCGTGTCGGATGCGGAACTGCCGGCCTTTGTGTTCGATCCCGATCAAATGCGCCGGATCATCAACAACTTAGTGGATAACGCGGTGGCGGCTGTGCAAGGTAAGCCCGATGGCCGGGTTGTTATACGCACGTCTTATGATAGTGTTTTGAAGATCGCGCGCATTGAAGTTGAAGACAACGGTCCGGGTATTCCCGCCAACTTGAGTGAGCGCATCTTTGAACCTTATATGACGACCAAGGAGCATGGTACGGGATTGGGATTGGCAATAGTTAAGCGCATGGTGGAGGACCACCAAGGATTTATCCGGGCCTTTTCCACCAGCCACAGCGAGACCACCCCGAGCGAAACTAAATTTGTTATTGAACTGCCCGTGGTTGAAATTTCGGACCGCCCGAAAATCAACCGTGGACGGGAAAACCAGGGAGAACCGCGCGTATGAAGACCAAAATTCTAGTCATTGATGACGAGCGTGCCATTGTTGAGGCCCTTACCTCTTCACTGAAAGACGAGGGCTTTATCGTCGAGGCTGCTTTCGGCGGACGCCAAGGATTGGAAAAAATCCGTGAGTTCTCGCCCGATATCGTGCTGCAGGACATTTGGATGCCGGGTGAGCTCGATGGGCTTCAGGTTCTGGAGGAGGCCAAAAAGGGTGGCTATCCCGATTGCCAGTTTATTATCATGTCCGGCCACGGCACCATTGAGACCGCGGTGCGGGCGGTGAAAAACGGTGCCTGGGACTTTGTTGAGAAGCCGTTGTCCATGGACAAAATTAATATTCTGATCGCCAACATTTTAAATTTTAAACGTGAGCAGAATGAGAAGAACGCTTTGCTCAACCGCTTGCGGAAAAATATTGCATTGATCGGCGAGAGTCCGCTGATGGTTTCGCTAAAACAAATGATCGCGCGGGTGGCCACCACCAACGCATGGATTCTGGTCACCGGCGAAAACGGCACCGGCAAAGAGTTGGTCGCGCAGAACATCCATTACCTCAGCCATCGCGCCGGTCGCCCTCTGGTGGAAGTCAATTGCGCCGCGATCCCGAAGGATCTGATTGAGGCCGAACTGTTCGGCTATGAAAAGGGCGCCTTCACCGGCGCCGACCGCGCTAAAAAAGGAAAATTTGAATTCGCCAACGGCGGAACCCTGTTCCTCGACGAAATCGGCGACATGAGCATGGAGGCGCAGGCTAAGATTCTGCGCATCTTGCAAGAGCAGCAGTTTTACCGCTTAGGCGGGGAGACTCCCATCGAGACCGATGTGCGGGTGATCGCGGCCACTAATAAAAATCTCGAAGAGGAAATCAAAGCGGGCCGCTTCCGTGAAGATCTTTACTACCGCTTAAACGTCGTGCCCTTGCGGGTGGCGCCCTTGCGCCAGCGCAAAGAGGACGTGGCCGTGCTCGCCGAATATTTCGGCGACCAGTCGCTCCGCCACAACGGTTACAAGCGCAAAGTGTTTTCCGAAGCCGCCATTGCCAAAATGCAAACTTATGGTTGGCCGGGCAATGTGCGGGAGCTGCGTAATTTTATTGAGCGGGTGTACATTCTCACTCCTGGCGATTATGTCGACGTCCATGATTTGAAGTTTGCCGGCCTTACGGATTCAGATGACGTGGCGGGCGCCGACGGCGTGATGACCTTCAGAGACGCGCGCGCGCGCTTTGAAAAAGAATTTTTAATGGCGAAGATTGAAGAGAATGAAGGCAATATTTCTAAAACCGCGGAAAGCATCGGTCTGGAGCGAAGTTATTTGCACCGGAAGATTAAGTCTTACGGCATAGAGGTTTAAAACGAAATGAAATGGTCCGGCGGAT
>JANMVK010000467.1:0-3402 GCA_031392725.1 Pseudobdellovibrionaceae bacterium | reverse complement strand
TCCAAATTCCACGATCCAACCCGGGTGCGGCGCAGCTCATCGACGATGGCGCCACAACCCAATTTCTCGCCCAGTTTCTCGACCCAGGTGCGCACAAAGCTGCCTTTGGAGCAGTTCATGGAAACGGTAACCGTGTCGGCGGTGACCGCGGTGACCGTGACATCCCAGAACGACATGGTCTTCACTGGTGTTTCGAATTTCACTTCTTTGCGGGCCTTTTCATAAAGCTTCTGCCCGTCCACTTTCATGGCGGAAAAAGCCGGCACAGCCCACTCAAACTCGCCCTGCAACCCAGCTACCGCGTCCCGGATTTGCGCTTCCGTGACATTAACCGTGCGCGATTCCAGGATCTTACCCGCGCGGTCCAGCGTGTCGGTGGTTACGCCCAGTTTGACCTGCACGGAGTAAGCTTTGTCTTCGCTAATTAAATAATCGGAAAGTTTGGTGGCCTCACCGAGCACCATCACCATCAATCCGGTGGCAATGGGATCGAGCGTGCCGGTGTGGCCGATGCGTTTTTGGCGCAGGGCCCGGCGCATTTTGGCGACGACGTCATGGCTGGTAAAGTCGGCGGGTTTATCCACCATCAACAGACCGTGCAAATCCACTAGTCCTCAAATCTTTTAGGCTGCCGCAAGTTTTCGAGCAGCCGTTCGATATGATCCTCATCCGGGTTCACCGGAGCCACACCATATTCGAATTTGAGAACGGGACAAAATTTTGTTTTCAATTCTTTGGCAATCCTCCGCTGAAAGGTGCCGCGCTCATGGGTGAGGAGTTTTTTTCCTTCGTCGACCGCGGACTGATCGCCCACCAGACGGAAGTAGACCCGCGCCGTGCGCAGATCACCCTGGGCTTCAATCGCCGTGATCGAGGCGTAACAGGGCAAGGGTGCCCCCAAATTCTGCAGATGGAGTGAAAGGATCTGCAGCATTTCGCTTTCGACCCTTTGCACCCGCGTGCTTCGCTCAGACATCATTTTATTTCAGCTCCCGTACCGTTTCCTCTTTAACAAAAGCCTCGATGACGTCGCCTACTTTGATGTCGTTAAAGTTCTCAATGCCAATACCGCACTCAAACCCCGAAGCCACTTCTTTAGCGTCGTCTTTGAAGCGTTTCAAACTGCCCACTTTTCCTTCGTAAATGATCTTTCCATCACGCACCAAGCGCAGCATATGGCTGCGGGCGATTTTGCCTTCGGTGACAAAACAACCGGCGATGGTTCCCATTTTCGGAACGACGAAAATGTTGCGCACTTCCGCGCGACCCATGGATTTCTCCGTGACCGTCGGGGCCAGCATGCCGCCGAGCGATTTTTTGAGATCATCAACCAGTTCATAAATGATGGAGTAGGATTTGATCTCAATGCCCCGCTCTTTCGCCAAGCGCGCGGCGCCGGCGTCAGGACGGACGTTAAAACCAACGATCACACCTTTGGAAGAGCCCGAGAGCAGAACGTCGCTCTCCGTGATGCCGCCAACCGCGGCGTGAATCACTTTAACCTTCACTTCAGGCGTGCTGATTTTATCGATCATGCCTTTGATGGCCTCTAAACTTCCGGCCACGTCGGATTTGATCACCAAGGACAATTCTTTTACGTCGCCGGATTTCACCCTGGAGAACAACTGCTCAAGCGTCATTTTGCTCGAGGGCAATTCTTCCTTAATGATGCCTTCCATGCGCTGCGCGGTAATGAGGCGGGCGCTTTCGTCATCTTTAGCGATGTCGAAACGGTCACCGGCCATTGGCGGTTCGGGTAAACCCAAAACTTCCACCGGCATACCTGGCAAGGCGTGCTTTACGCTGACGCCCTTGTCATCACTCATATTGCGCACGCGGCCCACAATTTTGCCCGCGACAATGATTTGTCCAAGGGAAACGGTTCCGTCTTGCACTAAAATAGTGGCGATGGTGCCACGGCCTTTTTCCATGCGGCTTTCAATTACGATGCCCGTACCCGAACGTTTCGGGTTGGCTTTGAGTTCCTGAACTTCGGCCACCACATGAATCTGATCGAGCAATTCTTTAATTCCAGTGCCCTTTAAAGCACTGACGGGACAATAAATCGTCGTACCGCCCCACTCTTCTGGGACCAATTCAAACTCAGTGAGCTGTTGCTTAATGCGGTCCGGGTTCGCGCCCGGTTTATCCATCTTATTGACCGCCACAATGATCGGAACCTTAGCGGCCTTGGCGTGATTGATGGCTTCCGCAGTTTGCGGCATCACACCATCATCGGCCGCTACCACGATCACCGCGATGTCAGTGGCGTTAGCGCCACGGGCGCGCATAGCTGTGAAAGCTTCATGGCCGGGAGTATCGATGAAAGTCACTTTATGTCCACTGTCGAGAGTCACTGAATAAGCACCGATGTGCTGCGTGATCCCGCCCGCTTCGCCTTCGGCCACTTTGGCTTTGCGAATGGCGTCGAGCAGAGAGGTTTTACCATGATCGACGTGACCCATAACGGTCACCACCGGGGGACGCGTGATGCGCTCGGCATCCATCTCACCAAAGGCCGTGTCGGAAACCAGTTCCGCTTCGGTTTTGAGAGTGTTAATCGCTTCCCAACCGAACTCCGGCACGATCAATGCGACCGTATCGAAATCCAAGGCTTGATTCATGCTGCTTTGTATTCCTTCAGCCATTAATTTTTTCATCAGGGCCGGCGCCTTCACGCCGATCTCCATCGCTAAGTTATTTAACGTCATGGTGCCATTCACTTCCACCACACGTTTGTGCGCGGCGGGAGTGGTGAGCTGTGTCTTCTTCGACTCGCGGCCCATAACCGATTTCTTTTTCTTGGGCTGGAAAATCACCTCACGCTTACGGAATTCCGTGGCGGTGAAGGTGGGAGCGGCTTCGGCTTCGCGAGGCGCGGCGACGGGCCGTTGTTTTTTCGCTTTTTCTTCCCGTTCCCGGGCGCTAAAGCCCGAGGCCGGTTCAGGAGTGGTCATGGAATCCGCGGAGAAAAATCCCGTGCGGATATTGCGGGGAGCGGTTCGCGATACCCGCGGGGCTCCGGAAGCGTCTGTTCCGGCGGTTCCACCACCGCCACCACTAGCACCACCACCGCGCTGAGGCGTGATATTGGCGACACGGCGAAGATCCATTCGTCCGACGATATTGCGGCGTTTGACGCCTTCTCCGGCTTGCGGCCCAGCGACGGGCGCTTCACCCTCGGTGGCGGCTCCCAGTTCGGCATCGGCCGGCAGTTCTTCACCGCTTGCGGCTTGGGTTTCAGCGGCGAGTAAGGCCGCGGCGGCCGCGGCTTCAGCTGCGGCTTCGGCCTCTCCGGCTTTTCGACGAATTACAGAGGCGGGTTTAACAACTTTGGCGGCTGCCTTAGTGCCGGCCTTGGCAGTCTTGCCTTCGGTTGCGGCGGGGGCCTTTTTCTTCGGT
>JANMVK010000462.1:0-1561 GCA_031392725.1 Pseudobdellovibrionaceae bacterium | reverse complement strand
GATAGTTCACTTCCGAGTGCCTTGATCTCGGATCTTACCGTTTTGTTTGAACGTCTGATTGACCGGTGTCCCTCCGACGCTCTGTTAAACTTTTATCTACTGTCGGTCGGCGGCAAGCTATGTATGGACGTCACGCTCAATTCAGCAACCATGCATTTTAAGGAAAGCTTGGAAAGCCGTTCCTACGCCGCGATAAAAAAAGGCCTGGAAAATATTTTTAAAGCGCGGCTCGAAGGCTGGAGAAAAACCGGCCATGCGGATTCCGAAGCGGCATCGGTTTAAGGCGGCCCAATGTTAGCGGTAGCGGTTGCACTTTTATCAGCGGCTTTAATTTTTTTAATTTGGGATGACGGTGCGTGGGCCAACTACAGCGCCACCGCCGGACATTTATTTCTGTGTGTTCTCATATGTAAATTTCTATATGCCCAGCGGCACACTTTCTATAGCACCTATAAGTATAAAGAATTAGTTTAGTAATCATTTACCTTAGTCATCTTTCTAGTTGCTCACATATGAGGCGCGAACTATCACCATAGTGGGTATGTTCAAGGGGAACGTAAAATATGGTGAGACGGATCAAAGGCCCTTTTTCTCTTTATCAGCCTCCGGGATTTTATCTCGTGGGAAGCGCGCTCATTCTTTTGTCGCTAGTCACTTATTTTGGAGTGAGTTCGGCGATCGAAGGCGACATCGAGCGCCGGCTGAATGCCGAGGCGAAAAGAATTGAGACCGTGACCGCGTCCCGTATGGAGGCGGCGGTGACCAGCCTTTATCACACTCGAGCTTTTTTTCGCTCGGTAAATTCCGTTAGTCCCGAAATGTTCCGCGCCTTCATCGATAAATCAGAACTGACCCAGCGTTTTCCCGGAATCCGCGGGGTGGGTATGTTTGAGGTTTTCAGCCAGCGCCAAAAGCCTGCGGCATTAAGGCGGGTGCGCGAAATCAATCCCGAGGCCGAATTGAAGCTGACCTCAGCTGGGCCCATCTTTTCGTCGCTCATGCTGTTTGAGCCCGCCGATCCTAAGTCGCGCGCCGCGCTTGGCATTGATGTGATGAGTGACCCGGACCGTTCGAATCTCATTGCCCGGGCGCTTAGCACTGGGCTTCCGGTATTGTCAGGGCCGATGCAGCTGATCACCGACAAGAAATCCCCTGACCGGATCATTCAAATTTATTTGGCGGCGTCCGCTCCTCATGAAGGCCGGCCAAGGCCCGGCGACCGCTGGTTGAATGCGGCCTTTAAAATTCAAGATTTTTTTCAAGGCGCCTTCGGCGCGCCGTCACTGGTGAATGAACGCCTTAATTGGCGGCTTGAAAGTTTGCCCTTTTTGGATGGCGAAAAATCACGGGAAGTTATTTACGACCGGTTCAATGCTCCGGACTCCGAATTGGCTAATCGCAAAGGGGTGAGCCGCGACATCGAGATCTTGGGCCATCCGTTTCGGGTAACCGTGGTTCCCATGATTCATTTTATGTCCTACACCGACCGTTTTTTGCCGGTCCTGGCGGCGGCCTTCGCGGGTGGCCTCACGTTGCTGATTCTTTGGATTCTTTATTCGGG
>JANMVK010000424.1:0-4385 GCA_031392725.1 Pseudobdellovibrionaceae bacterium | reverse complement strand
AAAGCTGGCTGTTTATCGCGCCTTTGTTGTTCGCCGCTTTCGCGCTGCCCAAACCGTGGCCCCTGGTGTTCACCACTTGGATGGGCGTGCTCTCGGCCAAATCTTTTTTCCAACTGGTCGGGATGTATCACCGCAGCTGGTTTGTGTGGACCACTTATATATTTATTTTCGCCCTCGGGCACATGATCGACAAAGGCTGGCTGGAATACTACAATGTCATGCCGGAGATTTTTCTCGCCACTATCTTGCTGATTCCGCTGCTGCGCAATTCGGCCACCCATATGATTCAATATATCGCCTTGTCGCTGCTGGCGTTTATTTTTTGGGGCTGGTGTTACATGCATAGGGGAAAACTCCTGCGCTTTGAGGGCGGCGAGTTGATGGTGCTGTATTTGTATTTGCTGACCGAGGTCAGCGAGAACACCTCATGGGCGTGTTCGCGGCTGTTCGGCCGCATCCGGCCATTTAACAAAATCTCCAGCCGCAATTCCCTTGAGGGGATGATCGTCGCCCTGTGCGTGACCATGCTGCTGGCCTGGGGCCTGCGCCATCTGCTCCCCGACCGCAGTGAAAAATTCTGGATCGCTTCAGGCTTAATCGCCGCCGTGTTCGGACGCATGGGCGATTTAATTATCAACGTGTTTCGCCGCGACTTGGGCGTGAAAAACACAGGTATTTTTATTATCGGGCGGGACGGAATTCTCACGCGGGTTGAAAAACTAATTTTTGTCGGCCCGATGTACTATTACATTTACATATATTTGCAGGGGTTTGCCCCTGAGTCGCTAACGCGATGAAAGATTGGAACTACGAGAACGAGCAGTGGACGAAACTGCCGCCGCATCTTAAGCATCTGCCCCTGTTCACCCGGCAGTTTGATTTAACCAGCTGGATCTTTCGCGCGCTGTGGGGCCTGTGGCTCAAAGGCTGGGCCTTTAAATTTTATATCCGCCTGCAGGTGATGGGCGATTTCGACAAACTTTACCGCGAAAATCCCCGCCTAATAGTCATTTCCAATCACGCCAGCCATTTGGATGCCGTGAGTATCGCGGCCGCGGTTCCGTTTAAATACTGGATGAACCTCTATATCACCGCGGCCAAAGACTACTGGTTCCGCAACCCGGTGTTCACCTACTTTAGCAAACACTGCTTGGGCGCCATTCCCATCGACCGCACCGATAAAAAGGGCGAAGCCATTAAATTATGCACCACCTTGCTGGAGAATCTGCCGCGCATTTGGCTGATCATGTTCCCCGAGGGCACCCGCTCAAAAGACGGCTATATCAACGTTTTCAAGCGCGGCGTGAGCGTGTTCGCCATGCGCAGCGATTCGCCCATTCTGTTTTTATACTAGAAGGCAACAATGCGCTTTGGCCCAAGGGCCGCCTGGTGCCTTTTCCCGGGTCCTTGAAAATCCATATTGGACCGGTGCATCCACCGGCGCCGATCGAAGACATTTACGAGGCGTACCGGCAGTGGGTCATCCAAATCAACCCTAACGCCTACCGTCCGGGCGATATGCCCGACACGGAAGAGGACTATCCTGAAAATAATGCCTCCGAGGACCTTGAAGACGAATAGGTTTTCAAGGTAAAAAAGACCGTATGTTAAAACCCAACGATTTCGTCATCACCGTGGCCACGGCTAACGGCAGCGGCTCCCAGTCCTCCAATAATATTTTGGTGCGGAGTTTATTTCGCATGGGGCTTCCGGTCGGCGGTAAAAATTTATTTCCCTCCAACATCCAAGGACTGCCGACGTGGTTCACCATGCGGGTCAACGGGGATGGCTACACCGCGCGGAAAAAATTCGCCGATATCGTGGTGGCCATGAATCCGGTGACTGCTGTCGAAGATCTAAAACTGGTCCGGCCCGGCGGTTTTGTGCTGTTGAGTTCGGACATCAAAATTCCCGAGGGTGCTTCGCGTACCGATGTCATTGTTGTTCCCATTCCGTTTCGGGAAATCGTCGGGCCGGTTTCGGATTCAGTGAAGCTGCGCAAACTTTTAATGAATATGATTTACGTCGGCGTGCTGGCGGAATTGCTCAAAATTCCCGATGAATTTATGGATGAAACCATTCAGCACCAGTTCGGAAGTAAGAGTTCGGTGATTGAAACCAATAAAAAAGCCATCGCCGCCGGCCGCGTTTACGCTCAACAAAATTTGGCTGCTTTGAACTTTCCCTTTCGCGCGGAAGCGCGCTTAGGTCAGAATAAAGGCAAAGTTTTGATCGACGGCAACACCGCCAGCGCCATGGGCCTGGTGTTTGGCGGCTGCACATTTGTTTCCTGGTATCCCATCACGCCCTCAAGTTCAGTGGTCGAAGCGTTTATTGAAATCGCCGACGAGTTCCGGGTGAAAGACGGCAAGCGCGACTACGCCGTGGTGCAAGCCGAAGACGAATTGGCCGCCATCGGTATGGTGGTCGGCGCCGGTTGGGCCGGCGCGCGCGCGGTGACTGCGACTTCGGGTCCCGGTGTTTCGTTGATGGCGGAGGCCGCGGGCCTCGCTTATTACGCCGAAATTCCTTCGGTGATTTGGGATGTGCAACGGGTCGGTCCTTCGACCGGGCTTCCCACCCGCACCATGCAGGGAGATTTACTCGCGGCTTATTATTTGTCCCATGGCGACACCAAACATGTGGTGCTGCTGCCCGGTTCAGCGCAAGAGTGTTTTGAATTCGGCCAAACCGCTTTGGATCTGGCTGAAGAATTGCAAACCCTGGTGATTGTGCTTTCGGATTTGGATTTGGGTATGAATCTGCATATCGCTCCAAAGTTTGCTTATCCGACCAAACCCATAAAGCGCGGCAAAGTTTTGAGTAAAGAGCAACTCGAAGAGCGCGGCGGATTCCAACGCTATAAAGATGTCGACGGCGATGGCATCGGCTACCGCACGATCACAGGTATGGGCCATGCGAACGGCGCCTACTTCACCCGCGGCACCGGCCATGATGAGGCCGCCGGTTATTCGGAAAAGCCTGATGTGTACAAAAATAATGTCGACCGCCTATCGCGCAAATTTCTAACCGCGGCTCTCAAAGTTCCGCCTCCGTTTATTGATCAGAAACAGGGTAATAAGGTGGGCTTAATCAGTTACGGCAGCTCCAGCGACGCCATGACCGAGGCCCGCGCTATGTTGAAGTCCCACGGCCTCGACACCAGTCATTTGGTGTTGCGCGCCTTGCCCTTCACCGCGCATGTTGAAGAATTTTTGAAAAGCCATCAGCGGGTGTATGTAGTGGAACAAAACCGCGACGGACAGCTCGCCACCATTATGCGCAGCGAACTGCCGCAGTATTGGAACAAGTGCTTTTCTGTTCTTCACTATGATGGCCTGCCTTTGGATGCCGAGTCGGTGTTTGATCAAGTGAGCGGCCGGGAAAAGACATGGATGTAAAAGTGAACACTCCAACACCTGCCGTTGAGAATAAAAATAGATTGGGCCTGGCCAAAGCTGATTATATCGGCAGCAAGAGCACGCTGTGCGTGGGTTGCGGTCATGACAGCATCACCGGGCATATCATCACGGCGTTTTATCAATCCAGTGTGGATCCACTGAATGTAACCAAGCTCTCGGGCATCGGCTGCTCCAGCAAAACGCCCGCGTATTTTTTAAACAAATCGCACGGCTTTAATACTTTGCATGGCCGCATGGCACCGGTAGCGACGGGCGTGCATCTCGCTAACCGCAAACAAATTTTAATCGGAGTGAGCGGCGATGGCGATACGGCCAGCATTGGGCTGGGAAGTTTCGCCCATATGCTGCGGCGGAATGTTCCGATTATTTATATTTGTGAAAATAACGGCGTGTACGGTTTGACCAAGGGTCAATTTTCCGCCACCGCCGAATCCGGCTCCAAAGCCAAGCACGGCGGAGTTAATCCCTTTCACAATATCGATTTATGTTCCATGGCCATTGATATGGGTTGCGAATTTGTCGCCCGTTCATTTTCGGGCGATGCGCGCCAGTTGGTGCCGCTGATCAATTTAGCCATCCGCCATGGCGGCAGTGCTTTTATTGATGTGATTTCTCCGTGCATTACCTTTGCCAACCACGAAGGCTCATCGCGTTCGTTTGAAGCTGTGAAAAATCATAATGTGCAGTTGCAGGAACTTGGCTTTATCCAACCGCAAGAGGAAATCAAAGCGGATTACGCGGAAGGCAGCACGCAAGTGGTGAAGTTGCCGGACGGCAGCCATTTCACTTTGCGCAAATTACTCAGCAGCGAACATGATGTCACCCGCCGTGACCTTGCTATGATTCGTTTGCAGGAATCTAAAGCTAAGGGTGAGTTTTTGACTGGATTATTTTATTGGAATAAGGACTCTAAACCGCTCGGCGATCAAATGAACCTAACCGACAAGCCGCTTTCGCAATTGG
>JANMVK010000392.1:0-2582 GCA_031392725.1 Pseudobdellovibrionaceae bacterium | reverse complement strand
CACGGCAAGCGCGGCTCGATTCCGCGGCAACACGCTTCTTAAAATCAACTTGCAGTATCCTGGCGAGGCGCTGGTGAAAGCGCAAATTGAAGCCGACATTGACGCCTACATGGCCGCCATGGCCCGGCTCGGAATTAACGGCGCGGGCGAACCTGTTTCCACATCAACCTTGTACTACGACGACGAAATGACCACGGCTGCAATGGCCTCCGAACTAGATGTTTCAACGGCGACCTTAACCAATCTATTGCGCGTAAACGGCAATCTTAGGCGGGCTCTTGGCATTCAAGTGCCGACGGCCTCCGTTTTACGTGTCAATTTTGAAAACGCCTTCCGCGATCTTGCGGTGGCATTAGGAGTTGGACGATGAACCGCGAATTTTTTAACAAATCTAGTATTGGACTCGGCTTTTTAATAATGCTGGCAGGCTGCGGCGGTGGGGATCCTTATAAAACCACGCCAACCTCATTGACCGCATCCTCCGCCAGTACCTTAAACGGGCAAGCGCAAAAATTGATCAACACCAAGTGCGGATCCTGCCACGGCAAAACTTCGCTCGGACAAGGTGGATTCTCCAGCGCCAGCGATATTGGCTTAATGATCAATCAGGGAAAAATTATTCCCGGCTCGCCAGAGACCTCGCGCGTTTATATCCGTGTGGCGGGTGGAACAATGCCACCTTCGGCTCCACTCCCCGATAAAGAGAAAATGTTGATCGCGACCTGGATCTATAATCTATATATCGATCCCAATTCCGCGTTCGGGAAAGTGTTCAACGGATTGTTCCAACCGAAGTGCCTCGGGTGCCATGGCGCCACTAAAGCCAGCGGTGGGGTCAGTTTTGAAACCTACTACGACACTATGAAAGTGGTCTCGGCGGGTAAACCGGAATTTAGCTTGGTCTATCAAGCCGTGTTAAGTGGCCGCATGCCCAAAGGCAAGGCGCCCCTGTCCACCGCGGAACTGCAATTGCTCTCGACGTGGATTGCGGCGGGAGCCTTACGGTAACGTCTCGTTTTGAAAAGTTCCAGTTAGTGTAAAAAACATGTTGCATGGATAGCGCCGGAACAATCGCGCTATCTCACCGAATCGGCGGAAGAATAAGGCGGAGTTTGTGAAGTGTCCGCCAGCCGCCAACACATTCAGCAACGTTTCAGAGAATATTGCAGGTCTCCGGGGCGGCACGGACGTTGAAGTGTAAAGGACTCGGTGGAGGTAAACATGATCAAATCTTTTCCGGTTTCAATCGCGGTAATTACAGTTCTCACTCTATTACCCAGTCAAGCCCAGGCCTTTAGTATCGGCCGGGTGAATCTCACTTGCATCGGCGGTGTGTTCGCAGAGCAAGCCAAGTTATACGCAACCATGCGGCTCGCCTGCGCGGGTGGTGGAAACTCCGTAGCCTGTATCGCCGCCAAAGCGGTATTTACCGCTTCAATCGTCAGCGCGGTGGCCAAAGTAAAAGCGTGTGTGGCGAAACCAACAACCCCGGCACCCGCGCCTTCGCCCGCGCCGTCTCCGGCGCCATCACCTAGTCCGGGAACAACCGGCGCGCTCTTGTACCAACAGAATTGCAATTCTTGCCATGGAGCCTCTAAGCAAGGCCGCTCGGCCGCTCAAATCCGCATGGCCATCATCAACCAACCGGCCATGCTCCTGCCTAATCTCACCGCTCTGACGGCCGCGCAAATATCGGCCATCGCAGTGGCTTTCGGCGGAGCACCCTAATGAATAAACAATTAATCGCGGTCCTTATATTAATAGCCCTGATTCCCCTGATCCGCGCGGTTCCCGGCTCGCGCTTGGAACCCGACACGCAAGTGGCAGCGGGAGCCGCCGCGACACAAGTGAGCTCCAACGCCGCTAATGTGAAACCCGCGGCTGTAACATCGGTTGAAAAAACAACTTTAGTCCAGCCCATTTCGGAGGCCGTTCAATTTCCGGCTCCCAAGGAAGATTTCCAGGATATTTCTGATAGAAAAGACGTCCAATGGCTATTTTCCATGGACGAGCGGCAACGCAATTTTCTGCTAAATCAGCTGCATCTGCCGGAGCCGCGCTATCAACAGATTCAGCTAAAGCAAATTGAATTTTACGATCAAATTAAGCACGCTCAAGAGTTCGCCGACGCCATGGGGCTCAATGCCGATGACGTGGAACGGGAACTCATTCAGGAGCACATCACCTGGATGGAAAATCAGATCGGCGCCGGAAACTATGCTTTGTTGCAGAATCTAAGTTTATGGTAAATAATTGGCCATGATGTTTATCCTGGCTGCACTATTATCCATCGCATCCGCCGAATCTGGTCCGCCCGACAAGTTTGCGCTGGGCGGGATGCTCGGCACAATCACCTCAGCCACTGGAAAATATTGGATTTCGAAACCGGCCGCGCTGGACTTCGGCGTTGGAGTTGGCGATCCGGGTGTTTCCATTTATGCGGATTACTTGTGGCACATTCCAGGAATGTTCGGCACCGGCTATAAATTTGGCCGTGAGACCAGCGGCTACTTCGGCGGTGGTGTGGGCCTTGGCTTTTGGAGTGACTCAACCGAGTGCGGCCGCTGGCATTGTAGCCGGCG
>JANMVK010000372.1:0-2007 GCA_031392725.1 Pseudobdellovibrionaceae bacterium | reverse complement strand
CCTAATATTTTAAACACATGAAAAATTCCGCCGTCTTTCGACATTCGGACTTTAGCGCCGACAAACACTTCAGTTTTTTTGTCACCGTCGATGTCTTCCCAGAAGCGCACCATGCCTGAGGTTTTGCCGTCGCCTTCGCTCCATACGTATTTGTAGGGATCCGTGGTTTTGTCGGAAGCGGTTAGGGCTTGAAGCGTGAAGAAAGAGCAGGCTATTAAAATTAAAGATCGCATCGGAAGATGTTATTCCTTTTTGGTGAGTACCGGTAGTCCAGCATGACGCAAGTCGCTTCCGAATCGGAAGCGACTTGCGTCATGGCGGGCATCGATTAACTCGGATCTCGGCGTTCAACCAAACGAAACCGGGGGCCTTGAAAGGTCTCGGTTTTTATATCTTCCAAAAATAATTTCGCCGGCCGGACCCAAACTTTGCCGAGGTCGTTGGGATAGAGGCATTCGTAGATCACCATCTCCTCAAGCGTCTCACTGTGGCGGGCAGTGCCGGTGACAACATACTTTTTGTTTTTATAGTGGACGTAAGTTCCGCCGACGACGAGTTCACTCATTGGTGAGTTGAACGGTCGGGCGGGGAGTCACGTCCCGCATGGGTGGACGGGTGAACATGTCCGGGCGGGCGGAGGGGCCGCTGAAAACGCCGCTGGAGTAAACTTTAATCCGCGGGCGCCGGCGTCCGGTGAGTACCCAAAAAACCACGCCCACCGCGATGGAAAATAAAACTCCGAGCGCCACCAGAATTATGATGGGCAAGAAGATTAAAAATTTTAACATCAAACCGATGAATCGCATGAATAAGAAAACTATAGAAACCCCCGTCCGCTGTCAATGGCGCCGGGCGGGGTGTAACGGCCTACGTTTTATCGCAGCTGCGGGTGCCGAATATCTTGGCGTCCAAGGAGTATTTACCGGCTCCGAGGGACATAAACAGCAGGGCGATGCCCAAGTACACCAAGGGCAACTCAAATGAGGTGCCCCCTTGAGATTGCGTCACAAACGGATCCTTCATAACAAACGCGTGCATCGAAGTGGCAACCAACATGGTGATTGCCAATCCGAGCATGGCGATTGGAGTCACCAAGCCCACAATCAAAGCGATGCCGCCGCCAAATTCAGACAGCGCCGCTAGGAATTGAAGAAATCCTGGTATCGGCGCCTCAGGTGGCATCCAGCCAAAAGGATTTTGAATCTTGCCCCAGCCGTGCTGAACAAAAGCGAGCCCGACAATCAGCCGTAGCAAAAGCATCACGAACGACGAACAGCAAGGCAGGGCCAAAGGTTGCAAAAAGCATTTCAGTTTACTCATGTTGTTTACCCCCGTTTTGTTAAAACGTTAGCCTTTCTTCGCCAGTTCGGCAAGATGGAGGTCCAGTTACACTCTGTTGCTAATGCGCGGCGGGGATAAACGCCAGTCCATCGGGCTTTTTCCCGGTGGAGATATCTTGCATCACTTCTAATTTATCCAGATCAATAACTGACACCGTATTGTCGCGCATATTGGCGACATAAGCGCGGTGATTGTCGGGTACGACGATTCCGATGGGCTGGCGGCCGACTTTGATTCGTTTAATGAGGGTCATTGAAGCGGCGTCAAACACCTGCACGGTTCCGTCAGCGGAATTGTTAATCACTAAGCGTTGACCATCAGGCGTGACCAGCACCCGCACCGGCGAGCGGTCGGTGGTGCCCGTCTGAACGACTTGCAGAGTTTTGGTGTCAATTTTAAAAACTGTGTTTTCTAATACTGATGAGGCGTAGACAAAATCTTCAGCCGGTGCCAGGGAAATTCCTTCGGTGCCTGGAGCCGTGAAAATTATTTTAACAATATTTTTATTTTTGAGATCGAGCACGGTTACGGTTCCCGGCCCGACACTTGTAACATAGGCTCGCTTTTCCGCGGCCCGGGCGGGCAGGGAGGACGGAAACCCCGATCGACTCGGGACCGAGCGTGGCCTTCACGCGCGAGGCGACCGGCACCTTCAGCACGGGGCCC
>JANMVK010000352.1:0-2876 GCA_031392725.1 Pseudobdellovibrionaceae bacterium | reverse complement strand
CGGCGACGGGCTGCGCGACTACCTCGACCCTCGTCGAGGTTTGAACAAGGTTTGATTTTCTCCAGGCAAACCGGGACAATTAAAAAACTGTGACTGAAAAGCTAGGACAACTTCTCATAATCGGAATCCGCGGCACCTCTCTCACCGAAGATGAAGCCGACTTTATCGTCACGAACAACATCGGCGGCGTGATTTTATTCGCGCGCAATATCGAAAATCCCGAACAGGTTCACTCACTTTGCAAATCGCTCCAAGCCTTGCGCCATAAAACTAAAGACAAATTGCCGTTGTTTATCGGCGTCGATCAAGAAGGCGGCCGTGTCGCGCGCATGAAGGCGCCCTTCACTCAGTGGCCCCCACTGTCTTACATCGGCAAGCTGGATTCCACTTCGGTGGCCTTTAAGTTCGCCATGGATATGGGCACCGAGCTGCGCGCCGTGGGAATCAATCTCGACTTCGCACCCTGCGTGGATATTTTAACCAATCCCAAAAACACCGTGATCGGCGACCGCTCACTCAGCACCGATCCCGAACAAGTGGCTAAGCTCGCTTCAGCCTTGGTGCGCGGCTATATCAAAAGCGGAATTATCCCCTGCGCGAAACACTTTCCCGGCCACGGCAACACTTTGCTCGATTCACATGAAGCGCTGCCGGTTGAGGAAATTGATCTTGAGCGCTTGAAGAACGTGGAACTGGTGCCGTTTAAAAAAGTTTTCCGTGCGCGTCTAGACATGGTCATGACCGCGCATATTAAATTTCCCAAGATTGATCCTGATTTTCCGGTGACCCTCAGTGAGAAGTTTTTAAAAAAATTGCTGCGCGAAGAACTGCGCTTCCGGAATATTATTATTTCAGACGATTTGGACATGAAAGCTCTGGCCGCCAATTATCCCGTGGAGCAAATTCCCGTAATGGCGCTGCAGGCCGGTTGCGATATTCTTTTATACTGCAATAACTTCGAGCATCCGCGGATGGCCATGGATGCGCTAATGAAGGCCGCCAAAGATCACAAGATCAATGGTAAGCAAGTGGATGAGAGCTACGCGCGCGTGGTGGCCTTGAAAAAGGAAATGCTGGCCAATCCCGATCCGGATGATTTCAAAAAAACTTCAGCCCTAATCGGCGCCGCAGATCACGACCGTTTGGCTAAAGCCATCAAGGCCGGATCAGTCCCGGCTGATTTACTCACCCAACCAGGTTAATTAATTTGAGTCAGCGCAGTCCGCTGGATTCTCCGGTATCGGAGATCACCACGCCGGTAGGCGGAGTTTGGTTGATCAGCGGCCGGTCGGTGGATGCACATCCCGCCATCGAGTGGAGATCGACGGGCACGATGGACCATGATTCGACATTGCCGAAGCGGTCACAGCGCGGGCAAGATTTCGCAAGTTCCGGCTGCCGCTCAAAGCGCCAGCCACCATTGGTGCGGCCCCACACAAGGTGGTGCAGCGAAGGAACCAGTTTGCCATTTTCTAATTTCACAACTTTGAGTTTTCGGTCTGTCCACAAAATCCCCTGCACACCATAAGCGATAAAAGTCTCTTCCTGGCCGTCTTTGAATTTCATTTTTACCCCGCGCGCACCTTCACCGAGGCTCGCCTGCCGCACGTTGCAATTGATTTGTGAGTTGGGAGTGATCAAGGGCGCATTGACCGCCGCCATTTCAAAGACCGCGTTACCTTGCAGTTGAGCTTCCGCGTTTTCCGCAGCCCAGCGGTCGGCAGTGGAGCGAAATCGAGTGTTGATCCGCTCGCGTAAGCTGAGCTCGTCGGAATGGGCGGTTATTGTGAGAAGGCTAAGGATAATTAGGCTTAAGTGTTTCATGCAGACCGTTGTTGCAAGGACTGGGTCGGTGGAACCAGGTTCTATTGGATTTCACACCTTGTGCCTGTCTGTTAACTGGACGCAATAGCGCCGCTTTACGTCGCCGGCTTTGAAGTCCTTTCACGGCGCTAACCCTGCAATACCGCTCAGTTCCTCAAAACCCGTGGCACAAAGCTTGTACATAGCCGTTGTAGGAGATCGCCACGACTGGCGGTTGTTTAATGCCAAGGACGGTTTGACCTAAGGATGGTTTTATGAAAATGCGTTCCACGATTTTCTTAACGTTATCAATTATAGTACATGCAGTGTGCATTACCGCGCTGGCGCTCAGCCACTTCACTAGTCTTGAGTCGCCCGACGGCAATGCCGTCGAAGTGACAA
This sequence comes from Pseudobdellovibrionaceae bacterium, assembly GCA_031392725.1. GTDB lineage: Bacteria > Bdellovibrionota > Bdellovibrionia > Bdellovibrionales > UBA1609 > JALHOQ01. Next base: position 671 of record JANMVK010000352.1, on the reverse strand, counting down.
TGGGTGAAACCAGCAAGGAAGAGACCGGTAAGCTGGTCGCCTCCAATGAAGTTCAGCCTGAATCACAACCTGTGGTTAAGCCAATAGAAAAAGTCGAAGCGCCAAAGCCGTTGCCGAAAAAAGAAGTGGTGAAGGCCAAGAAGATCGTAAAGGCTAAACCCGCGACCACTCTCCCGCCTAAAGAAAAAATTGCAGCGGAGACCGAGCCCGAAAGCATGAATCCCAAAATTGAAGACAGCGATGCGGTCGCCGTCGCCACTCCGGAAGAGCCCCAAGAAAAAGAAGAAGCTCCTAAATTTATTCCGGTGAAGGAAAAAGTTTCGGCCCAGGCCCTAGATGAAGCTGAAGACAAAACTGAAGCCTCGAGCAAAGATATCAATGTGGAAGATCCCGCACCGGCTCCGGAAGCCAAACCCGCGGCACCTCCCACGTCAGGCCAAAACGACGCTTCCAAAAAAGAGGAACCTAAATTAGTCGCGGCTCTCGGCCAAGGCGGCGAAACCAAAACCGAAGCCGTTGATTTTAAAGAATTAAGACAGTTTAGCGGAAACAAACCACCTGTTTATCCTATGTCAGCCCGCAAGGATTCGCGCCAAGGGGAAGTGGATTTGCTCTATCGCGTGACCAAGGAAGGTCGCGTGTCAGAGGTTCAAATTCATAAGAGCTCCGGC
>JANMVK010000270.1:0-1996 GCA_031392725.1 Pseudobdellovibrionaceae bacterium | reverse complement strand
GGTGGATTGTTCGAATTGCCGAGCCCCTATTTGATGTTTTTGGTGATGTTTACCTTTGCGTTTCTCTCGGTGTTTTTATGGCTGCGGGCTGGCCTGTTCCTGCGCCAGATGTACCGGAAATCCACAGTTTAGAATTCATTTTCGTTTCACTCTGAGGCATTCCGCCATTTGCGGATGAGGAGGGAATCCTCCTCGGAAACTGGCCGATTCCGCTCATGAGTTGGACGCTCATCTTGTATCCTGGCCCAACCTCAGTTTTTTCCGATACATAGTATATGCGTGGCGCAGGCTTACTCGTCCTAATTTTTCTTCTTGGTATAGCGTTTGGCTTGGAGGCCAAGGCGCAGACGGCCGTGCCCCAAATGTTGGTGTTGGACGAAGACTGCATGAACGCAGGCCAGCACTATAAGAAATTAACATCTCTCGGCATCAAGTTTAAAATTAAAACAGCGGCGAGTATGAAGAAGCGCGCCGTGGCTTTAACCGGCCGGCCCACCACTTCGCAACTTGCGGAAATCGCCAAAATTGCCTGCATTCTGGCGGTGTCCGATAATCCGGTCGCGACAATTGCGGCCACTCCCGATTTGCTGGTGAGCGAACAATCCAACCGGGCGCCGATTGATCACGATGGCGCTGAGAAGTTGTTTTATCACCAGGTGTTTGGAATTCAAAAAAACGCTGTGGTGGCGGTGATCGACACCGGTATTGAGCGCGATCACTTGGATTTGGAATCTAGAATGTGGACAGGCGCGGGCGGCGAGTTGGGCTACGATTTTGTCAATGACGATTTGGATGCCTCCGACGACAACGGCCATGGCACTCATATGGCCGGCCTGATCGGCGCGCAACGTCTGAATGGCGAAGGAATCCGCGGCATCATGGGCGACTTCAGCCAAATTATGCCGCTCAAAACTCAAGATAGTAAGGGCAACGGTTCGATCAGCGATATCGTCAATGCCATTAACTGGGCGGCCGATCACGGAGCGGATGTGATCAACTTGTCACTGGCCGCTCGAGGGCGTAATGCCGCGATGGAAGAAGCGATCAAAGCCGCGCTGGCGAAAAATATTTTTATCGTGGCCGCCGCCGGCAACACCAATGAATTGATCGCGCCCACCAACTTTATTTCTCCCGTTGGATTTGGCGTGGAACAGCGCGGACTAATGGGAGTGGGTTCGATCGATTCTCTGACTTTGCTGCGGTCGGCGTTTTCCAACTTCGGTCCCCTGGTGGTGGAAATGACCGCTCCCGGCTCCAGCGCTAAGGCGGGGATCTTGTCCACCTTCATGGGCAAATCCTATTTAGGCGTCGACGGCACTTCGGCCTCGGCCGCGCAGGTCTCAGGCGCAGCGGCCTTGACTGTGGGATTTTTGAAAACGAGAGGCTATGTTTATTCGGCCGATTTAATCGAAAAAATGATCGAGGACTCTTCGATTGAAGATGCGACGCTGGTTCCGGCATTCAACAAGGGCCGGCGCTTGAATCTCAGACGTCTCGGTGTTTTGTTAATGAACTCCACGGTCCTCAGCACCACAGGAGGATTCGATGATCAGTAGAATTCTCCTTTTGATCTCTATGCTGGTGCTGCTTCCAGCCTGCGGCGGCTATAAAGCCACGTCGTACATTGTCGATAAAGGACCTCAAGGCCCTTACTTTGAGGCGAGCGAGCCCGGCCTGCAGCCGGGCACTGATGGTCTAGAAAAAAATTGCCGGCAATATAAACGCTTCGACACCTGCCTGTTTCAAAAAAACCCCACGGCGCAAGAAGGCGCGCCGGTGGTCAATGCCGATTTGGAAACCAATCGGAAATTCGGCGTGAAGATTCGCGATCTGGCGACGTCAGGCTTTTTAGAGAACCGCCACCTGCAGGTTTTAACTCTCAACACCCCAAGATTCACGCTCCAGCAAAAAACTTTGCTCAAAGCGCCGTTCACCGAAATCCGCAGCTACGTCGAGCAGCTCAGCAGTTATTACTGGGCTAACCGCGTATTTAGTT
>JANMVK010000250.1:0-2753 GCA_031392725.1 Pseudobdellovibrionaceae bacterium | reverse complement strand
GAGGAGGAGAAACCAATGAGTACAATGACGTTTGACAAAGATATGTTTCGAGACGCCAAACGCCATAGCACCGGTATGGTGATTGCCGCCGCGTTGCTGTTGGGCTTGGCATCCGTTTCACTTTTGGCTTCTAGCTTATGGCCTGCGGGAGCAGCCATGTTGGTCGGCCAGATTCTGTTTGTGGCTTTTGTATTCGCGGCGGTGACGTTGCTGGTGATCACCGCAATCGCACAGGATATCCGCAAGAAAAGAGGGGAAGATGGAGTATGAACTTCCCAACACATTCGTAACCGCCCAGACCTACACACCTGAATCAAAAATCGTAGACCATTTGAATAAGGTCTTACGCGGTGAACTGAGCGCGGTGGATGCCTATGAGCAAGTCACCAGCAGGTTCGCTTCGGAGCCTGAAATTTACCGGCTCTACGATATTAAAACGGAGCATGAGGACAGCGTGCGCAGTTTACGCACCATGATTTCTCACGAAGGCGCGTTTCCCGATGACGACGCCGGCCTATGGGGAACGGTTGTTAAGGCCGTGGTCGGTGCCGGAAAACTATTTGGCAATTCTTCCGCGTTGACGGCGCTTCGCCAGGGCGAAGAGCATGGGCTGAGGCTCTATGAAGATCTCGCCAATGAAAATTTAAGTTATGAGGATCTTCGTGTGATTAGATCTAAGCTCATCCCTCGGCAGGAAAAGCATATTGCACTCCTCGACCAACTTGCAAAAATGCAATGATCACACGATTCGCCCCTAAGGCACTTGAAACGTGCCGAAGGGGCTTTATTTATTCCACGACTATTTAGATTTAGTTTCAGGATCCAATTGCGGCTCGACCGGCATGGGCTCTTGTTCAGTTTCCGGCGGGCGCTCGTAGCGCTTGTCGCCCGGATGTTCCCGCTGCGGCTCTTGTTCATCATTGCCGTGAATATCTTTTTCTCGATTCATAGGCATAAATTCCTCCTCATAATAATATATAGTGCAATTCAAGAGCAACATTGGGGCCAGGTCCAACCCTGCCACGTATTCTGTCGACGTCTTACTTTGGCTCTTACTCACGCGAACTGAGCCATGGTACAGATGTTGCGATTGAATCTCCTTATGAACCCGATGTTTACCGCACAGGTATAAAATAAAAAAGGAGATAACTATGAGATATCTAAGTAATATGGGGATCACCCTGATGGTATTTGCCACCATGGCGTGTTCCAACGCACCGAAGAGAGTCAATTATTCCGGAGCCACTAGTCCCAACGAAGTGATGCAAACATTAGAGGCGGACGTTCAGGATGGTTACAGCAAGCAAGTGGATGTTTTAGCCCGCGATGATTTTTCTGCCGGCCAAAAATCTATGGATAAAGCTCGCGATCAGATTAAAAAAGGTGAAAGTCAGGACAAGGTGCTGCGCACACTTGGTGAAGCGCGCGCCTATATTAATCGCGCCAACGCTTTTGCCAACGGCCGCCGCGCCACTGTTGAAGGCGTTTTGGTCGCCCGCCAAGCAGCCTTAGATGCCGGCGCGCGAAGTTATCCCGTACAGCGTGAAGGGCTGGCCGTGATCGACGATGACCTGCGCGATGCCTCGAAGGCTAAAAGCATTGCACCCGCTGATTTTTCCAAACTGCAGAGCCGCTATATGGATTTGGAACTAGCGTCCATCCAAGCCAAACACTTGGCTACCGCCAGTGGCCGCATTGAAGCCGCTAAGGAAAAGAATGCTAAGAAATTCACCTCGCGCACTTTGAACCGTGCTGAGCTGGATCTGCGCAACGCTGAAAATATGATTGCCTCGCACCGCCATGAAGACCAGGCGTTTATGCCCGCGGTTGAAAAAGCCAACGCCAGTTCAGATCTGTTGATGGCCGTGACCCAAAAAGTGCGCGCCGGCAAAGCCGTGCTGCCGGAAGACGTGGCCCTTAAGCTGGTGTTTCAGGAACGTGGCCTCAAGAATATGAATGAAAAATTGTCGTCGATTGAGTCACAGACGGCCCAGACTACGGAAAAGCTTTCGGCACAAGATCAGGAGTTGAAAAAGGCCCGTGAAACGCAAGCCTTAGAGCGTGCGCTCGCCCAAGCCCGCAAGGAATTCACCCGGGACGAGGCCGATGTTTACCGCGATGGCTCCAAGCTGTTGATCCGGCTGAAGTCCATGAACTTCGCCAGTGGACGCTCGGACTTGCCGGCGGCATCATTGCCTTTGCTCGGGAAAGTCAAAATTGTGACGGAGGAACTTGATCCCATGCAAGTGGTGGTTGAGGGTCATACCGATTCTATTGGTAGTGCCCAAGTGAATGACCAGCTGTCGCAGAAGCGGGCCGAAGCCGTGGCTCAGTATCTGGAGAGCAATGGACTTTCCTCGGACAAAATTCAGGCGGTGGGTTATGGATTCAAAAAGCCCATCGGCAGCAATAAGTCCAAAGCCGGCCGAGCGCAAAACCGCCGCGTGGATGTGATTATCACTCCCGGAGACGTCGAGACTTCCACGACCTCGATGTAGTTTTCGTAAAAGGCAGAAGTAAAGATTTGGGTCCGCTGAGAAGCGGGCCCTTTTTTTTCCATTTTTAACTCTAAAAAAGAAAGAGCCCAGGATTTTGAAAACCTGAGCTCTCGGGATGGGATGATTGGTAGCCTAAGGCAGGGTTGATGGTTTGCGGCCCGTGATCATGCTTGAAACCAAGCTCACCACGGCAAGGATCAAAAAGACCGCCAGCAAAGTCTGGCCGATTTCCATCGAAATTCCGGCCACATTGCC
>JANMVK010000176.1:0-8063 GCA_031392725.1 Pseudobdellovibrionaceae bacterium | reverse complement strand
GACGTATTGTCACAGCTTTGTCAGATGAAAGCGGTTTTCACTTGAGCCACGAAAGCTTGTGCCAAATTGAGATATCTTCGCAACTTAAAACACTGTGGCGCCCATCGACTAGGGTGTGCGTGCTCACCGGCGCCGGCGTTTCGCAGGAGAGCGGGGTTCCCACTTTTCGGGACAAGGACGGCCTTTGGCAGAAGTTCCGGCCCGAAGAGCTGGCCAATATGAACGCCTTTCTAGCCAATCCCGATTTAGTTTGGGACTGGTATCAGCACCGCCGCAAAGTGGTGCGTGAAGTGAAGCCCAACGACGGCCATCATGCGCTGGTGAAAATGGAAGCGTTCTTCCAAAATTTCACTTTGGTCACGCAAAACGTCGACGGTTTGCACGCGCGGGCCGGATCAAAAAAAATTCTCGAAGTGCACGGCAATATTATGCGCAGTTTTTGCGTGAGGTGCGGCGAATTCGCGACCCAGGAACATTTAGAAACCTTGGCCGACACTGGCAAAGCCCAGTGCCAGAAATGCAAGGATCTGTTGCGGCCCGATGTGGTGTGGTTCGGCGAAATGCTGCCCGAAGATATTTTGCGCCAGGCCGAGGAGGCCGCGCGCGCCTGCGAATTGTTTTTGTCGGTGGGAACTTCAGCTGCGGTCTATCCCGCGGCCGGACTGCCCCTCCTGGCGCGCGATTCGGGCGCCCATGTGGTCGAAATCAATCCTCAACCGACGGAAATTTCGCGGTACATGAGTGAAGTGTTGACGGGACCGTCGGCCAAAATCCTGCCGCAATTGGTGGCGCTATGATTTGGTTGCTGGCAGTGTTTCACCTCACCGCTTCGGCGCAATCCCAGCCGGAAGCCATTCAATGCGTGGAAAAATTTATCGCCAAGATGGCGGCCATTAAAGGTTACTCCGCCACTCTCAGCAAACACGAATTTTACGATGGTGAATGGCTGGTGGAGCCCATCGAGTTGTGGGCCGAAGGCCCTAAGCTGATTAAATATACGTTTATCCAGGACGGCTCCACCGGAATAAAAAACAACCGAATGCAACTCACCTACAACGGCACCGACACGCTTGAAATCAAGTGGGGTGAGCCCACTTTCCTCGGAGCCCTGGCCAACAAAGCCGCGCGAGCCGTCACTGGAGACACCCTCGCGCTCACTGACGAGGCCACTTTAAAAGGTGAGTTCTTCACCCTGAACCGCGCCGGTTTCTACCACATTATGAGTTGCCTCAAATACCAGTTAAAAACTTTAAAAGAGACCAAAGTTGGCGGCGTCGTAAAATCCGGGCCGGGCTGCAACCTGAAATACACTCCGCCCGACTTGAAATACACCAATGTGCATTTATTAAAAGCCGACCGCGTGCAGGATGTGGAGGACCGCCACGGCACCTACGCCTTTCATATCCGCCAAGCGAACTCGGACAAATTCGCCGGCCTCACGGAGCTGTTTCACCGGACTGAAGACGTGGACATCCGCGTGCCGGAATTTTTGTTGCCGTTTGAGATGGATCTAAATCCACAGACGGATTTGCCTGAGAGATTTGTAATTTATGTTGAGGGGCATAAGATGGCTGAGTACTTATTCAGCGACGTGAAAACCTGGTGATTCACCTGCAGTCGATCAACTCGCCGAGCCGGCATCTGTGTCATCGGTCAAATAATCGGCCAAATATGATTAAAAATTACCTTTAATCTATTATTTATAGGTACTTACAAATGCCATATGATCGGCCAATACTGCGGTAAGCTAGGTCCTCCGCCAAGATCGGCCAAATAACCGGCCAATAAATTTATAAAAATCAGAAAACACTAATATATATAGTGTATTGTATATATTCACGATCGGCCAAATAACCGGCCCAGAAAGGTTTTGAGTTCATGGAGTCCGTGCAACGAATCGAGCCCACCCGATTGGACAACCCGGATGAAGCATTGACGGATCTAGTGGCCGATCTCTTCACCGAGTCCGCGGTTTTGGGCCGCGCGCTCCATTCTCAGTCGGCGGGACAGCTGGCGGGGATCGTGCGGATCATGAACACCTACTATACAAATTTAATTGAAGGTCATCATACACGACCCCGCGAGATTGAAAAGGCTATCGCCGGTGAATACTCAGGTCCCATGGAGCGCAGAAACCTTCAGCAAGAAGCGGCAGCCCATGTGCGAGTGCAAGCGCAAGTGGATCAATGGCACCTGAGCGGCGAGCTGCCGCCGCCATGTTCAGCTGGTTTTTTGAAAACTCTCCACCGAGAATTCTACGTGGGAGCGCCGAAGGATTTTCTCCAAATCCAAGGAGTCGGCCGCAAATTCGAAATGGCTCCTGGAGAATGGCGATCCTTGCCTGTGCATGATGTCGCCGTGGGCAGACACGAACCACCGTCGAGCGCTCGTGTCGGAGAATTTATGGATTACTTCGCCCAAACCTATGAACGCGAATTGAATCTCGGCAAGACTGCAAAGGCAGTTGCGTTCGCCAGCGCACATCACCGGCTCAATTTTATTCATCCCTTCCCTGATGGCAATGGCCGGGTCAGCCGTTTAATGAGTCATGCCATCGGGCACAGAATTGGCATTAGCGCTGGGGGCCTCTGGTCCATTTCACGTGGACTCGCGCGCGGACTTGATAGTCGCGGAGACTACAAAAAATTTATGGATCACGCGGACTCACCCCGGCAAGACCACTTGGATGGGCGAGGAAACCTGTCGCAGAGAGCCCTCGTTGAATTCGTAAAATGGTTTCTACAAGTTAGCCTGGATCAGATTCGATTTATGTCCGAGCTTTTTGAAATGAACACCTTAGTGCAGCGCCTTCGATTGCTTGTTGAACGCAATTCCAATCTCAACCCAGCAGCCGCGCGGTTGTTGGAAGAAGCTTTGATCCGAGGCGAGTTGGACCGCGGCGACTTTCCCAGAATTACGGGTCTACCGGAACGCTCGGCCCGAAGAGTCTTTGATAGCGTCGCCCAGTTGGGACTCCTCGCGAGCACAACCCCTAAGGGGCCGGTCAGCTTACGCTTTCCCGTAGAGCAAGCTGAAATTCTTTTTCCACGTCTATTCCCGGAAACTTGATTGGTTTAGCGGCAGTCGATCAATTCGCCGAGCCGGCATTTTTCCTGAAAACGGTCGGAAATTTTATTCCATAAATTGGCGCCGCGGCCGTTGATCTCGAGGGAGAACGGTTTATACCCGCCCATTTTTGAACCGGGATCCAACTTCCCGCCAGGCAAATATTTTCTTAGATCCAGTCCGCGGCCTTCATTGGCCGGCTCGCGCTGTCCGCCGTAGCCAGAGAAACCTCCGCCGGCTTCGCCGTTAGTGTCAGTCGAGCCACCACCCGTGCCGCCGCCCCCACCGCCGCCTTGGAATCCCTGTAAAACATCGGTTGTATACCCAGGAGCTCCCGGACTGCCGGTGCCGCGGCCGCCACCAAGTTTAGCGCCGCCTCCAGCACCACCACCGCCGGGAATTTGCCCACCGGTGTTATTGGCCACAGTGCCCTGCTGCCCGCCGCCTTTGATCTTGTCGATCGACGAACCGCCTTCGGCGGATGCGTATTTAGCGGCGTTCATTTGTGTATTCGGGCTGACCTGATTGTCGCCAACGTTAAAGCCGTTTGCGCCTTTTTCGGGAGTTGTATCTTTGAACGCAGAGGTTCCCTGAGGAGCATTATTGATGGCGTCGATCTGCTTCTGCATGGCTTGCTCCGCGGGAGTGGGACCAACGCCACCGGTGGGTCCACCACCGCCTGGGGGACCGCCACCAGGAGGGCCTCCGCCAGGAGCGGTGCTCTGAGGCGTCGGTTGCGCAGCCGTCAATTGCGCGCAGTAACGGCCCCAATCTGAATTAGCAAAACTGTTTAGACTTTGTTGGGCCAACGCCTGCACGTAGGACAGGAGGCCGTTGCAAGCGTCGTTGCTGGTGCCACACTTGTTATTGCATTCATTGATCCGCAGCTGGCAGGTTTCAGAAGCATTGCTATTGTTAGATCCGCTGTTAAATCCCGCCGCTTGCATGCGTTTGCAAAAAACTTGATGACTCTCGCCTTGAGACGGCGACTGCGACTGCGCTTGCGCCGTCGGCATATTCACACAGGTGGTCGGATTTTTACAGCAGGTCTCAGCGCCGGTTTTGGCGTCGCCGCAAATTTTCGGATCCGGCGGAGTGGGAGTCGGAGGTGTCGTAGTTGGAGGAACAGTTGTTGGCGGCCCCCCAGTCGTCGTCGGTGGCGTCGGCTTGTATCTGGCGCTACAAGCGGCTTCCGTCATAAAATTGTTGTCCGCCAACGAGGCGCCGTCATTGTCATGTTGGTTGCAATAGCATTTACCGTCGCCACGAGCTTGCATGTAGGTCGGGCATGTCGCCGCAGCGGTTATGGTTCCCCCTTCAAGCGTGTTCACCAAAGGCGCTGCCGTCGGGCAATTCGTGGGCCCCAAAAGATCCTTACAGCCGAGATTCTCATCGGTGCACTTGTCGACCTTAGACAAACACCAAACCCGGGCCGAGGAAATGCATAAAAGCGTGTCGATCTGGCAGCCCATGCAAAGCTGGGTGAGCCAATTGACATTCTGACTCATGGGCGCCGAAGGTGGGGTATAGAAAATTTTGTTGATCGTGCAATTGGGATTGTCACTGACACCAAATGCCGGAAAACCGGCCACGGTAACTAAAATCAATAGAATCAATTTTACGGGACTATTGAGACCGGGGGTCATGTTGAGATTTTACCCTATAGAGTGATTTAGATGGTCTGGAACTGGCTTTGCATCTCAAAATGAAACAAGACTTAGGACCGATAGGGCTATATAAGCCTTAACTTAGTTAGGCGGCAAAAATACGATGAACCATATGTTATTTACGATGTTATCGATGGTCCTTCACTCCCCATGGGTTCAGGCGCTCCCCACCAGCATTCCCAATTGCGGCTCAGGCCCTGGTTTCGAGAAAAACGTGGGTTTTATTCAAAAGGTCGTAATGATCGACGAGGAGAGCCGCAGCTCCATTGAGGAGTTTGCAACCTTCAAAGGGATGAGTGTCCCCCAGGCCAGAGCCATGTTCGCCGCCACGGGCGTCATGCAGTGTGGAGCCCGGGTTACCACGGTCCAACTGACGGGCAAAAGAAACCTAGTAACCGGCGTCTCTCATGCCTTCCATCAAGATCCCAACTGTCAATTTTTTGAGCCCACGAATTGCACAATTAAATTTCCGCTATCCGGGTCCCCCACCGTTTACAAAATCAAAGGTGGTTCTATGGAATCTGGTGGCTGCCCACTTCCCAGCAAGCATACTCACGATTGGTCGGTTTTTGAGCTTACAAGGGACGTTGAAGGCGCTACTCCCTACGATGTGCCGGAATGGCCAAACGAAGTTGCGGCGGGAACACCTATTTTGCAAGTCGCTTCCGGCGCTGACAACTTTCGGCCGAGCCATCGATCCCGCTCCACTTACAATTTCCAAGATTGCGCAGTGAGAAACCGTAAGGCGTTTTCCAACGTCTCCTTACAAACCGATTGCGACACGGGAGTTGGAGCTTCGGGAGCGGCACAACTGGTAAACATCAATGGACGCCTGACCCTAGCCGCTATTAACGTGGCTGAGAAAAGCAATCTTCCCAATCCGCTGGATCCTAACGACCATCGGCCTCCCGTAGCTGGATTCAACGTGGCCAAGCACTCCAACATCAGCGTTTCAGTGGAAGGCGAATTCCTGCGAATATTGCAAGAACGCCTAAACACCCGCGTTTCCGGCGGGGAATAACGCAACTTTTGGCAAAGTTATGGCGACCGAAGTTCCAAAATTTTCCTTCGATTGAATCGATATGTCGCCGCTCATTTGGCTAATTACAGATTTGGCATGGAACAACCCCAAGCCACTGCCGTTCGGCTTGCCGGAGGAGAATCCCCTCCGGAAGAGTTGCGACTGTGTCTTTGGCGGAATCCCACGCCCGCGATCTTTGATCGTGACGTTGATATGTTCGGAGTTTTCCCTCAGGTGGACTTCGACCGCGCTTCCTTCGGGGCTTGCTTCAATGGCATTATTTAATAAATTGGAGATAACTCGTTTGAAGTCGCTGGGCGCGCCACGCACGGAGAAATCACCATCACTCGAAAAGAAATTGATTTTGTGAAAGGCATGTTGAACGGTTTTTTCAGTCACCACGCTTTGAATCGCACCGCGGACGGCGAACGACTCCCGGCTATTGGCTCTGCTATTAAGATCGGAAAGAATTTCCTCAATTCTTTGGATCCCTCCTTCAATGACCTCCGTCGTCATCCCTCTTTTAGCGACCACCCCTGAAAACAATTTGATTGCGGTCAAGGGTGACTTTACGTCATGGATGATTTGCTGGGCCACTTTCGCGTAAGTGGCCACGCGCTCCTGATCTCTAATGTTTTCAATTTTTTTCACCACCCATACGATCCCGGTGGCGAACGTCAAAGTCAGAAGCGAAAAAAATAGATATGACCAAAACAAAAAACGCGGGCGAAAGTAAAATATGATCGTCTTGTCATTTTGGACCTCCTCGGCTATTTCGCTATTGAAAGCGGCCCGCGCGAAAATGCTTGGTGTATGGGGCCGGCCCATGAGAATGAGCGGCAAATCCATGCCCGGATCGCGTGCCAAATCGTAAACTGCGATGCCTGCCAAACTCTCCGAAGTCGCAATCGAAGACTGCAGCTTTGTTAACGAGTTCAGTAGATTGCCCTGTTGGATTGCGGCGGCCTCGGCCCTCATGACCGTGTTTACGATTTCCTCAGCTGAATAATTGGCGTAGCTCCGGAATCCCGCATACATACCCATTAAAGCAGTGACGACTAGACCGTAGAGAATTGAAAGCAGCCAGCCGCGTTTCATAGGCAGAGCCTCTTGAGGTTCCCGCCTACAAATGGAGGCTGGTTCTCAAAAAGGCAACGATGAACATAAACTTTGTCGGAAAGCGAGTGCGGCAACTCTGCATCTAAATACAGCTTAGGAAGCGAGATGGAGTCGGCGCCGGATCGCTCAACTCGAGCCATGAGCTCTATGGAGGTGTTGTCGCGAACCATGTATTCGAGCCGTCGTTCGTAGAAAGTTTCGCCCGTGGCATCTTTGAGGATTTTGGCGGCGCAGGCCGCATGTCTTGCCAATTCTCCAAGCGCGCGCAGAATGGTTGAGTTCAAGTTAGCATGCAAGTCGGCCGCGCCCCCCGAAACAACTCCGCCTCCTTCGAGCTCCAGAAACAGTATAACCACATCAAAATCACATTTTAAAAATGGCTGAATGCGAATTAGCCTGCGGCAGGCAACGAGCTTTTGGATCTCTTTGAGCACCGTGCAAGCAGCAGGCTCGAAAAAATTTTGTGCTTCGAAGTCTACCTTGCAGCCGATCTTATCGTTGTCCCACCACGTGGCCCAAACATACCGCTCAATAGCCTCTGCGAGGGCATTGTTGCGGGCCCGAGCCCGCCCAATATTCGCGAGATGGCCGACCACCGGAAAGGCGGCAAAACCATCGGATCGGGATGAGTGGCAGACTGGATGGGAGGCATTGCGCCCTTCTAAAATGGCGTATCGTTCCACGCATTCTACAAGAGCCTTAAGAAGCGCCGTTTCCCTCCTCGGGTGCATTCCACAATACACTGATTCGCGAATTAGAGACCGAGACGGAAATTCCTCGTAGAGCGAGACGCAATGAAGATCACCAATCGTCGCAAAGTCACAATTGCCGGGCAGTCGACCCAACTGAGATAGGTGCGAAACTAGGTCTCTGGCAATTCCGTCGTCGGAATATTCAAGGGCTTTGCGCACGGAATACTTGCCAAGGTGCCGGAGGCGTGACGGCTATGGGAATTTCGCGGCCAATTCCCGGACCTTTGATTAAATAGACCCGCTTCGAGTGCGCGTATACGTTGAACATGCCCTGATTGTACAGATAACGATTGATGCCCTTGAGTTGCTCGGTCGGGTTTTCGGAAAACTCCAAACCGTCCATCATTTTTTGGAAGTGGTCATCTGCGGCGACAAATTTAATGGGCTTATGCAATCCACGAGTGAACAACATTTGCACGTCGCCAACGGGATCGAAGG
>JANMVK010000086.1:0-5532 GCA_031392725.1 Pseudobdellovibrionaceae bacterium | reverse complement strand
CCAGCTCCTTCGTCTCAAAGATGATGGAACCAACCAATTCGCCGACATGAAGCTGAAGGCCGCACGAACCATTACTCGCATCCTTGGATTCGAGTCGGCAGGCCCCGACCAAATGTTCCGGTTCGCACCTGACCGGGTGTGCCGTTACGCCAAGCCGCCAGCCTCTGATCCAGCCGCCAGTGAAATTACGAAGTAGATAAGGATTCACCAACAACGATTATGCGGCAGCTTTGGGATCCCATTTTCGGGAACCGATCTTCCACACCGGGTTTAGAAGGGCGTGCAACTAGGCGCCATTAGACGTGAGGCGATCTCAAAGTGAGACGCCGGCCAATATCAAATTGCAGCCGGCCTCTTTGCCGTTCACAATTGAGATTCAATGAAGACGACAATTAAAGCACTCCTCACCTCACTCGCGGCTCTCGCCGTATTGGCACTTTGGCAGAACTGCCAAGGTCCTAGGGCGGCGGACTACTCGGAATCCGCCTCGATGAATTCACCCGGCAACGGCGATCCCTATGAGGGCAAGGTCTACGTCAGCCTCGCGCTCTGCCCCGACACCACTCCGGTTGGAAAAATTGAATACCTGAGCGTGTCTTCGGCGTTTTTGATGAAAGACAATTGCGCCGACATCAACCCGCCGACCGCATTGGCGGCCGGGCAATTCTCGCTGAACACTAGCGATCCCACGCGCCTCACCTATCTCGGCCGCGATTTTATTTTAGACGGGACAGTCGTTCCACCACCTCCGACCATTCCACCACCTCAAGTTTTCTCCACACCTGGAACTTATAGTTATCCAGCTCCCACAGTCGGCAGCGCCATCAGTGTTCAATGCTGGGGCGCGGGCGGCGGCGGCGCATCAGGTGCGGGCGGCGGCACAACCGGTGGCGGTGGTGGCGGCGGCGGAAATAGCATTGTCCAAGTGAATCGCGCGAGTCTCCAAGCCAACGAAACCATCACGGTTGGCGCGGGAGGCATCGGCGGCGCGGCCGGCACGGGCGGCGGCACCAATGGCGCAACCGGCGGAGCCAGCAGCTTCGGCAGCTTTCTCGCTGCGGGCGGCGGACTCGGCGGAATGGCACCCTCGGCCGGCAGTGCCGGCGGCGGCGGCGGTTTGGGTTCGACCGCTTCCGGAATCGCAGGCGTCACGGGTACAGGCGGAGCGGGCGGCGGAACCGGCGGCGGCGCGGGTGGGTCGGGCACTGGCGGGGGCAACTCTCCCGGCGGCGGCGGCGGCGGAACTCCCGGTTCGGGCGGCGGCGGCGTTGCGGGCAACGGCGGAACATTAGGTGGCGCGGGCGGAAATGGTTTCTGCCGAGTCACGATATTACCTTAAGGCTTCTCACTCAGAAATTAGACACCTCAATCCCACTGAAGAACTCTCAGTCGCCTTCCAATTAAGCGACAACCGGGAACGCCTAGCTTTGTCTAGCGGCGGGCCCCCACCTTGCAGAAGCAGATATGCGGGGGATTTAATGGCATTAGCAAGATTACGGATGATTTTGCTGTTATTTCCGCTCCTTATATTATTCCAAAGCTGCGGACAGTTCGCGGGCTTGGAGGAAGTCACCTTTTCTGCCACCACCGAACCACCGCCCGGCCCAAGCCCAATTCCACAACCCGATATGAATTCACCCAGTTCCATTGTGCTGAACGCGAGTGGCACTGAAGCCTTCATCGCCGACCGGGGACTTTCCGCGCTACTAAAAATCAGTCTCGCTACTGGAATCCGCACCACCATTTCCGGCGCCGACGCAGGCCTTGGCCCGCTCTTAGTCAGTCCGACATCGGCCGCGCTTAACGCCGCCGGTACTTTGGCCTATGTGGTCGACTTGGATCTCGACGCCATCGTTGAAGTGGATCTATCAAATGGCAATCGCCGAATCGTATCCAGTATCACAACGGGAACAGGGCCCACCTTTAGCGGTCCGACTTCCATCGCTCTCAATTCCAATGCCACTCTCGCATTTGTGATGGATTCCGATCTCGATGCCGTGCTTCGTGTTGAGTTGGTTTCCGGCAACCGTTCGGTCGTATCGAGCGCCACCGTGGGCACCGGACCGGTTTTTAGATTTACTCCGTGCCTCACGCTCAATCCCGGCAGTACTCTGGCTTTTGTTATTGATATTAGTTTGCGCGCCATCTTGCGAGTGGATCTCGCCACCGGCAACCGCACGGTAATTTCGGATCCGGCGATTGGCAGCGGGCCGCTGTTTGGTTTGCCGAACTCGCTCGTCGTTTACGCCAACGGCACACAGGCCTATGTATTAGACACGTTCGCCCTAAACCTCGGCGACTATCCCGCCGTGATTCAAGTCAATCTCACCACCGGCAACCGCACCTTTATTTCCACCGATGATCTCGGCACCGGCCATGTGTTTGAGGTTCCTGAAGCGGTCGCGCTCAGTCCCGACGGGACGCAAGCGTGGGTCGTGGATTCCGCTCTGGATTATTTGTTCCGCGTTGATATTGCCACGGGTAACCGGGTCACAATCTCAAAATAAGACACTGACCATAACATCGGCACAAATTTTCCAATGTAATTATCATTCGCAATTATCGGTCAGCTTCGCCCCGACGCGCGCGCTGATCCAGGCTAAATGTTTAGGCTGCCATAGTGCGGCCGCAGGGAACCTGGGAGGCATCAATCTCGAGACTTTTGCCGCCGTCAGCACGCGGGTCAACCCGGGGAACCCTGAGGGCAGCCAGCTATTTGATGCCGTTCTTAAAGGAACGCATGCCCAAGACCGGTGCTAAGCTGACGGTAAAAGAACTGGCCATCATTTACGGCTGGATCTACGCGGGTGCATTGGAAAATGGCGCGCTATAATATTCATTGAACGATTCCGGTGATCATCCCAAATTGATACGCATGTGTTCACAGCATTTACCGCGTCGGTCTCGACCTATAGATTGAAAGTAAGCGCAATCCTCCCGTATCCCGAACGTGCGCTTAGGGGATTTAGCATTTCTAGTTTCGGGGGGCCTATGTTTTTACGTTCTATCCTTACTTCTACAATCGCGGTTTTTGTTTTATCAGGTTGTAACTCAACCAAATTCGCGGCGCGCTCCGCGGTCTTACAAAAGTCCGTGATGGGTGGCGACGCTGAAGGCACCAAAGCGGAAGCTGAAGGCCACGGCCTCAAACAGCCCGGTGGCGAAAGCGAATTGAGCGAGGCCGAAGGCCGGCTCAATCAGCCCGATGGCACCAATGACGAAGTGGATGTGCGGTTAGAATGCGGCGATAGCCCGTCTTCGCGCGAAAGCAATTTCAAGCACGCGGTGGTGGTCGGTGAACCGGTCGTCCTCGCAGTGGACGGCAAGATTTGCAGCGCCGATCCTAATACACTGCGCTCCTTAGCGATTAAAAAATCCATCACCATCGCCGATGCTCAACGCCTATGTCCGTCGCTAGTTCCGGCAATGGGAAAATGGGCCAGCGTGGAAATTATAATCAACGGAGTGAGCTATCCCTCAAAAAAAGGCATTCTCACCATGCTCTACGCTTTGAACAAGGGCACCGCCTCCGGCGAGGAAGCGGATGAGTATTGTGACGAACGCCATTCCCCGCTGGTGATTCATGTCGCGTCCGACGTCAATCGTCCATCGCCGATTGCCTTATCGCCGCAATCGGAAGGCGTATTTTTTGATTTGCTCGGTGCACGCAACAATCACGTGCCGGTGAAGATTTCCTGGTTCACCAATTTAGACTATCGCCTGCTCGCGCTGCCCGATGCCAATGGACAAGTGCGCTCGATCGATGAACTGTTTGGCAACAATACGCCCGGCCCCGATGGCGGCTACGCCGACAACGGCTATGCGGCCTTGGCCAAATTTGACGGCGCTTCCGCCGACGGAATGTTTCAACTGGTGCCGCCCGATGGTTACATCACCCGCGCGGATCCGGTGTTTGAGTATTTGCGCTTGTGGCTTGATGAAAATTTCGATGGCCTCGCGCAGGCGCACGAATTGGCGAACCTCGACAGCGTGGATATTTCCTATATAGATCTCAATTACTCATCGGACTTTGCTGAAACCGATTCCTACGGCAACCAAACGAAAATGAAATCCGTAGTCGGCTATAACGACAACACCCTGGATCTAATTTTCGATCTCTGGTTTTTCTAGCGGTTGATTGAAGGATCAACCGCCGCCGTGACCGCAGGTCCGCATCGGAGGCGGAATGAATCGCCGAATACCTGAACGGTCACGCCACCGGCAAAGGCGAAATTTCGCGAATTAAAAATATCAAACATAGCCTCCGCGCGGCCCACCGACTTGCGCCATTCGTCGCGAGTCGAGGGATCGGCGGCCTGAAGCAAAGTGTCCTTACGCACCTGCAAGAACGCCTTCAGCCAAATGTCCTCGCCCACTTTCAAAGGCGGACCACCAGCCTTTTGCGAAGCGCGGCGGACTAAACCGCCCAAGCTGTCGGAGTCATCGCCGGGTCCATGCTGAATCATAGCTTCATACAGCGCCACTTTAGAAAAAGCGTAGTTCAATCCTAACGACCGCGCCTGATCCATTGCCGGTTTATAATAGGTCCGGTCATTCACTTCGTCCTGCGCTTTTATAAACAGCGGATCCTTGACCGCGGCCCGCCACAATACGGGCAACTGCTTCAGTCCCACTACTGAAGCGCTGCCTTTGGCTTTTTGTAAATTAGGAATCATTCGAGTCAGTGGCGCACCGGGATGAAGTTCCGCGTAACGTTTCACCACATCCAGCATATCCCCGTCGCGCGAAACAAATCCGGAGCGGCCGGCGGTGTAACCGCGCCCATCGCCCAGGGCCTCAATGTAATCATACTTAATGGATGTCGTGGAGTTTTCAAAAATACTGATCAATTGGTCGGCGCAAAGCTTTTGCGGCGCCGGCAAGTCCTCCGCGCGCGCGTGAGATAAAAGCAACCAAAGGACCAGTTCAAGCATGAAAAAATAATAAGTTGTTCAGCCGTCCCTGTCACCCCTTTATCCTAGCCCATAGGCCGGTCAGTCCCGTTAAAATCCCGCCGATATATATATGTGAGCCGGTCATCAACTTTTTGGAATAATCAGCAGGGCTTTTCGCTTATTGAAGGCTTAATTGGCCTGGGAATTGTTGCGACTAGCGCCTTAGCCATAACCACGCTCATGGATTCCAATATCCAATCGCAAAAATACGTAACCCAGAAATATGAGGCGGCCGATCTGGGCAACATCATCCGCTCCCACATCAAAAAACCCAATTTTTGCAGCTGCAATTTCAGTCCCGGCAGCGTTGGGATGGACGTGTCGGCCGCGGATTCGTTCAAATTAATTCCCAAACTGACGTCGCCGACCAACGCGACTGGATGCGGCGCCGTCGCCGATATGCTGGTCGCCGGAGAGTTGGTGCAACATTCCGCCACCAACTTAAAAGTTAAGGATATTCGAGTACAAAACGTCCAAGCGGTGGGCTCAGGCGGCGGCATTTTTGATCTTCAGGTGACCTTTGAAAATCAAACGGAACGCATTCCCATTCGCCCGTTGCTAATCTCCGCCATTCCCG
>JANMVK010000073.1:0-3522 GCA_031392725.1 Pseudobdellovibrionaceae bacterium | reverse complement strand
CGAAGCTGGAAAGAATCCTCAATCAATTACTCGAATCCGCAAAAACCATGCGCTACGAGTTTATCAGCTTGGAACATGTGCTTCTGGCACTGGTCACCAAGGACGATGAAACCCAAGAAATCCTCGAAGCCTGCGGGACCGATCTAAAATTGTTGCAAAATAAATTGGAAGAATTCGTAAAGTCCCACTGCCCGCAAGTGAGCGCTGAGTTTTTAAAACAAGACCCCGAGTGGCGCCCCGAATTGACCATGGCCTTCCACCGCTTGCTGCAAAGAGCGGCAATTCAGGTGCAGAGTGCGGGCCGCAAGATGGTGAAGAGCGGCAATCTATTGGTGGCGCTGTTCCACGAAACAGACTCCTATGCCCGCTACTTTTTGGAAGAACAGGGTGTTTCACAATTTGATATTATTGAGTACCTCTCGCACGGCTCCACGAAAGTGCCAACGACGCCGCAACCCGAAATGGCGGCCGACGGATTACCCCGCGACGGCAAACCGCAGGCTTCAGCCCTGGCCACTTATTGCGTGAACTTAAATGAAAAAGCCAAAACCGGCGCCATCGACCCTTTGATCGGGCGTGAGGATGTGCTCGAGCGCATGATGCAGATTCTTTGCCGGCGCACCAAAAACAATCCGCTGTTGATTGGTGAAAGCGGCGTGGGCAAAACCGCGCTGGCCGATGGCCTTGCCTTAAAAATCACCGGCGGCCGCGTGCCCGCTAAACTTTTGGACAAAGTGATTTACTCTCTGGATCTCGGCGCTTTGCTGGCCGGCACTAAATATCGCGGCGATTTTGAGGAACGTTTAAAAAATGTGGTGAAGGAAATTAAAAGCAAGCCGGGTTCGGTGTTGTTTATTGATGAAATTCACACTCTGGTCGGCGCCGGCGGCACTTCGGGCGGCGCGATGGACGCGAGCAATCTGTTGAAACCCTCGCTTGCGGACGGCAGCCTAAGCTGCATCGGCTCCACCACTTTTAAGGAATACCGCACGCACTTTGAAAAAGACCGGGCCCTGGCCCGCCGCTTTCAAAAAATCGATGTGGTCGAACCGACCCTGGATCAAACTTTTGAAATCCTAAAAGGCTTAAAGACCCGCTACGAAGAATTCCATAACGTGACCTACACCGACAGCGCGCTCAAGGCCGCGGCCGAGCTCTCCAGCAAACATATTCAAGGCCGGCAGTTGCCCGATAAGGCCATCGATGTGCTGGATGAAGCCGGTTCCCGCGCGCGCACGTTTTCCACTTCCCCCGATGTGATTCATTTGGATGTGGAGCAAATGGAAAATACCGTGGCGCACATGGCGCAAGTGCCGGTGAAATCAGTCAACGCCACCGACCGCCAGAAGCTGCGCGATTTAGACAAGCGGCTCAAAGCCGTGATTTTTGGCCAAGACAACGCCATTCAAAAACTGGTGACTTCAATTAAAATGTCGCGCACAGGTCTTAGCCGCGAACATAAACCCATCGGCAGTTACCTGTTTGCCGGTCCCACGGGCGTCGGCAAAACCGAAGTGGCCAAACAGCTCGCGGAAAATATGGGAATTACGTTCTTGCGCTTTGATATGAGCGAGTACATGGAAAAGCACTCGGTCTCGCGCCTGGTGGGAGCGCCTCCCGGCTACGTGGGTTATGAAGAAGGCGGGCTTCTTACAGACTCCATCGTTAAAAATCCCCACTGTGTGCTGTTGCTCGATGAAGTGGAAAAGGCGCATCCCGATTTAATTAATATTTTATTGCAGGTTATGGACTCCGGCCGTCTCACCGATTCCAACGGACGCGCGGCCGATTTCCAAAATGTGATTCTGATTATGACCTCCAACGCCGGCGCGTTTGAAACCGCCAAGGGTATGATGGGCTTAGTGCCCGACAAAAGTTCCCAACTGTCGTTAGATGCCATCAAAAAAGGCTTCCGCCCTGAGTTTTTAAACCGGCTCGATGCGGTAATTGAGTTCCAATCCTTGGACCGCCCATTGCTGCTGCAAGTTATCCGTAAATTTATTTCGGAACTAGAAGCCCAATTATTGAAAAAGACTATCTCCATGGAAGTCTATCCGGAGGCCATCGAGTGGCTGTTTGAAAAGGGATACGAACCGGCCTTCGGCGCCCGTCCTTTTGCCCGAACTATCGACGAACATATCAAGCGGCCACTAGTCGACGACATTCTCTTTGGCAAATTGCAAAGTGGCGGAAGGGTCACTGTTAGCGTAAACGCTAAGAACCTGATGACCATTGAAACCCAGAGCCTAGAGGACATGCAAAAACCCCGGAAACTCCAAGGACGGCGCGTACCTAAAGCCATATCCGGCAAGTCCGAGAAGGTTTAGGCGTCGTTCGGCGGACCTTCTGGGCCCGCCGAACCTATTTGCAACCCACCGCTCCGCGACTGGGCAATTTATAAAGACCTCGTTAGGCCCTCAGCCACAATTGGACAAAGGTCTAGCCCTGCGATACGAATTTTGTAGGGGGATTCATGAAATTTTATTCTGCCGTTATGGCCGCGCTGGTTTTGAGCGCCTGCCATCCCAATGATGCCAAGATTAAAACTGTAAAAGAGCGCATCGACGCGGGCGAGATCGTGGTGTTCTCGGAACCAGGCACTAAACTCGCCACCTGTAAGACCACTCCGGATTGGACCGCGTTCCTGGGTATGCAAAAGGACGAGCGCGAACGCTCGGTTCTGGGTAAGCAGCAATCCGTGATCAGTCCCGGCAATCGCGCTTGCTACCGCATCGGCAGCCGGGTTTCCCTGGATAGTAAAAAACCCGCCAACGGTTCGGTTTTTGTCCGTTCGATCGCGCTCGGCCGCTTAGATAAAGTCCGTCAGGACAATGTGAAGGGCCGCTTCTTTTCCTTCCGCGAGGAATTTAACAGTTACTTGTCCGGCGTGAAGACCCGCATGGGCGGCAAAGAAGCCGGCTACATATATATTGTGACCTACGGGTACAGCGGCGGCTCGGCGGTGGATGAAAAAGCCATCAAAGACCGCGACACCGGACCCGATTATGATGAGACCCTCGCCGATGGCAAGGATCTCGACGGCTGCAATGCTCAATGGACGGACATGCAGATCGCTACAGATTATTTGCAGCCCATTGAAGAAGGCAAAATTAAGAGCTGGTTTAAATTGGGCCGCATGAATTGTTTGAAGCAAGGACAGACGGCTGAACTTAAGGACACTTTCGGCGAAGGCTCCAAGGCGCTGGCCGTGATCAAGATCAAAAAAGTGAAACGCTTTAAGATCGCCTTTTTGGAAGCTAGATATTTTGAACTCAATGGCTATGACTTTACCAATTTGCAAAAGTACATTACGGATCAGGTCAAGTTGAAGCCGGCCGAGTACATGACCGTGGTGGATTTTGATGTGGTCAACGCTTCCACGCCGGCGGCCACTCCCCAGGCCAACTGCCCAAGCGCGATTTACCTGACCCGCTCCTATGACCAATATCCCGAAGGCAAGATCGTGGTGGCGCCTCCTCCCGCATGTCCATCTCAAACGCCATCGCCTTCCGCGCCATCACA
>JANMVK010000848.1:0-3158 GCA_031392725.1 Pseudobdellovibrionaceae bacterium | reverse complement strand
AATGTACAAGAGCGGTTCATGAAGCGCAAGGACACCCACAAAAAGCCCGAGAAAATCTTCAACCGCGAGGAGGCCGACAGCCGCCTCTATGACATCTTCCGCCATCACGGATTTGAGGACTTTCCCCATGCGGATCGCAAGCGGCTGGTGGAGTTTTATGTGCTGCTGATGAATCACCAGCAGCGCGACAATGTCACCCGCCTGGTGAAGTTCCGTGACATCGCCATAAAGCATTTTATCGACTCTTTGATCGTGCCGCGCTTTTGTGAATTGACCTTTCCCCTGCTCGACGTCGGCACCGGACCGGGCTTTCCCGGCATCCCACTTAAAATTATTTATCCCAAGCAAAAAATTATTCTGGCCGAGGGCGTGCGCAAGCGCGTGGATTTTTTAAAAACCGTGCGCGATGAAATGAAGCTCAAGGAACTGGACATCGTCGGCCGCAACATTGACGCCACCTTCGCCCTGCCGGTGGAAGGCGTGATCACGCGCGCGCTGGAAGATATCGGAGACACTTTGGGCCATGTCTCGCAATGCCTGACCGTGGGCGGACGGGTGTTTTTTATGAAGGGCCCCAATGCCGGTCCGGAGTTAGCTCCCGCGCTTAAAAAATGGGGCGCCTTTTTCGAATTGGAGAAAGAGATTCCCTATTCGCTGCCCAACACGCCCCATGAACGCAAACTGATTATTTTCCGTAAGATCAAAAGTCCACCACCTCCTACTGTGAAGTTATGAAGTCCTCAGTTAAAGAGATCGCCAGCCGGCACAACGCCAAATACAAAATGTGGCTGTCGCTGCTCGAATCCAGAGGCGTCAAGCGCGAAGGCCTGTGCCTAGTCGGCGGCGCGAAGATCATCGCGGAGCTGCTAATTCAAAATCCCACGTCCATAGCTGAATTTATCGTGCCGCCTAAAGAGGAAGCGCCGGCCGCAGAGGCACTCACCACCCGCCTGCCCGGAGAACTATTCAATGAACTGGATGTGATCGGCACAAAAGGTCCATTGGCGGTGGTCAAATGCGGCGCCCTGCCCAAATGGAGCGGCGGAGTTCCACAGGGCCTGCAATTAATCGTGGCGCTGTCGGATCCCCACAATTTGGGAGCGCTTCTCAGATCCGCCGAAGCCTTTGGCACTGATGGTATAGTGTTGACCAAAGAGTGCAGCTCGCCGTTTCTTCCGCGCGCCATCCGCGCCAGCAGCGGATCCGTTTTCCGCGTTCCGCTTTACAGCGGGCCGTCGATAAAAGAACTGGCCCTGGAGCGCGGCTTCGGACTCGATCTCGAAGGCCGCAATATATATGAGATGGTGTGGCCGCGGGACATGTACCTAGTGCTCGGCGAGGAAGGCCAAGGTCTACCAGTGGACGCCAAACTGACGCGGGTTAAAATTCCCATGAATCCAAATATTGAAAGTCTAAACGCCGTGGCCGCCGCCACAGTCGGAATGTTCAGCTACCGGCAGCGTTTTCCATTAATTGTCCGCGCATAACGTCTCACTTTGAGAAGCCGCTCCCGTTGAACATTTAAGCAACGTCAAAACTGGCGACGCCACGCAAGCTTGAGCCGTCCCATTACAAGGCGCGGAATTTGCGAGAGTCTACATCCGGAGATGGGGATTCAGGTAACAGAGGATCAGAATTGTAAGTCCAGTTACCTCGCTCAACTTGGCATTATTAAACCGAGAGCTGAGCAAATCAAAAAAACAAAAAGGGGTATGGGTCATGGCTAAGAATTTCTGCCGAATTTCGTTACTGGTTTTAAGTGTGAGTGTTTTAGCCGCCTGCGGGGGCAGTAAAAAAGCCGCGTCGGGGTCGTCGTCGGCCGCATCCGTGGATCCTAACGCTCCCCTCACCCAGGCCCAACTCCAAGGCACATGGAAAGCCGGCTGCACCGTCGACTCCGTCAACGGCGGCAGCTACCAA
This sequence comes from Pseudobdellovibrionaceae bacterium, assembly GCA_031392725.1. Classification (GTDB taxonomy): domain Bacteria; phylum Bdellovibrionota; class Bdellovibrionia; order Bdellovibrionales; family UBA1609; genus JALHOQ01. Next base: position 1,238 of record JANMVK010000848.1, on the reverse strand, counting down.
GATTCGCTGATCATCAGCGGCAACACTTATATCTCACGATCTGATTTTTCCAACGCCACGGATTGCAGCGCCCCTGACTTGGCGCTTGATATTAACGGAACTTTCACCATGGGAACGAAAAGCACCGTGGTTGCTGTCGCCACCAACCTGACCATGTCGTCCGTTAACGGCGGCGTCACCGGCAAATCCGCGGCCGTAATCGCCGATTTAAACGCCAACGCGTCCTGCGGTCTCACCGGCTGGGTCATCAACGTGCGCAAGATTGTGCCATTGACCTGCTTTGGCCTTGCGGCCGTAACGAACGCACCTGATATAGTCGCGATCACCGGCACAAACCTTATGTTCGGCAATGTCGGCGGCACCGCACTCGATCCCAGCTACTCGTTTCAAAAACAGTAGTGGTTAGCCGTTTCCTATAATTTTAGAAAATTTAATCACGGTTCTTTCTCCAGAAGCGGGAATAACTGAATACTCAATTGATAGACGTCGTCTTTCTCACCCTGTTGGGAGAGACGCGCGACTTTGCGCTGAAACTCGCGCACCAAACCTTTAAGTTCAGGCAGCGCGGCTTTAGCGACGGCGAATGTGTGCGACGAGTACTCGCGCTCTTCGACCGGAACTTCATCCACGGCGACAATGGCCTTAGTCAAAATTTGTTTATGATGCTCACGCACGCTGCGCGAGGGCAATCCACTGGGCAATTCCAAATCTTTATTGGTCTGCGACCAGCGTCCACCTTCGTCCACTTTCATCAGGCCGACGTCTTGCAAACGCTGAATGGCTTCTTTGACGATTTCCACCGGCAGATCCAAGCGCGACGACATCCACGCATAATCGGCTTTAAAGCCCGCCATGTCGAACATCTCCAAAATCGTCATATGGTACCAATCGCGCACCACCGTGAACTTCTCCAGCGACATCTCATCCATTTTATCACGCCGGATGCGCTCGAGTGCGCTGGCGGCCTGCTGGCGCGCCACCCTAGAGCGAGCATGTTGCGACTCCACCAGGGCTAAGAACAACTGACGGTCATCCTCACGTAATAGCAATTTGTCGGCGATGGTTTCAGCTTTGGCGACTGAGATTCCACATAAACCGCGCAGGTTTTGTGAGAGCTTGGAGGCCGGCATTCCTAAATCCCGAGCGAAAGCGCGCAAGGAATAATTGGCATTGCGGCTTCTGCGCGCCCGAAATTCTTCCAGTAAAAAATCCTGATACTGCAAGGTCATTCTATTTAT
>JANMVK010000743.1:0-2345 GCA_031392725.1 Pseudobdellovibrionaceae bacterium | reverse complement strand
CTTTCCTGTAAGCATAGCGTCGTCGGGACGACGCTTTGCTTACAGGAAAGTAACGGCGTACCTTTAGTCAACAAGGGAGAAGTTATGAAATTGGGTTTGGTTATTTTGTTGGCCGGATTGGCTCCGGTTTTCGGATTTTCTGAGGAGAAAAATTGCACGGTGAAGGGTATGCACTGTGATGCTTGCACCGAAATGGTGAAAGACAAAGTTTGCAATGACACGTTCGAAGTGTGCGATGTGACCGTAAAAGGTAAGCAAGGCATGATTCACATTAAGACCAAGGATGCGGCCGCTAAGATTGATGAAAAGGCCATGACTCAAGCCATGGCGGACACCACTTACAAAGTTGGCAAGTGCACCACGCCCAAAGGCAAATCGACAATGTAATTAAGACGCCTTGAGCTTGTAGATCACGTTGGATCCACCGCCGCGTTTTTCCACAAGCTCTTGGTCGACCGCCCAACGCATCAGCCGTTTGAAAGAGGTCGGGGGCACGCCCAAATGGGAGCGCCCTTCTTGTGCGGAAAAATAATAATTCGATTGAAAGCGCATCAACATCCGGTCCCACTGCATGCGGTAGCGGGAAATGGGATTGTGATCGTAGGGCAGCTTAAATGCAAAGTCTCCGGTCAGCGTGACTTTGTAACCGGAGTTCAGCGATTCCACATTCACCGGAAATTGATTGTCGGTCAGCCACTTGCGGGTGCGGCTCACCAACTGGTGCAAGCGGTTGGGCGATGAGTAAGGATCAAAATGCTCACCCGGAAACAGCGTACTGAAAAATCCGCCCATACTCACCGGGCGGTAGAGATCGCGCAACAGGGCTTCCAGTACACGGTGAACGATGGTGCCGGGTTTAAGTTCCACAGAGCAACCCTGAATCTCGCCAGTGGCGATATCCAAGGTCGGCACGCCGGCTTCACCCAATATATAGGACGCGCGCGCCGGTTTCTTGGACAACTCGAGCATCGCCCGTTCCCGGTAGGGGACAAACGGTGTGCCAAAAATCAACCGGTCAAATTTTTCTTCCTCAAAGCGGAACTTCAGCAGGAATAAATCCGCTTCACGCACGCTTTCCCAATCCTCGCGGCGCTTCGCCTCTTCGCTGAATGATATTAGATCATTCACGTCTTGGGATTCATAGGCGGTGAGAATGGCCTGCCATTTTTTTATATAAAGCTGGTCCGTCATTCGCTGATCGTTCAGCAGTTGCGAGGCGCGCTCGAGATCCAAGCGGGCTTTCGCGAATTCACCTTGGTGGATGTGCACTTGCGCGCTGAGTTCGAGGCAGTTGCTGTGCAAACGCCAGAATTCCCCGTGTTTGGTGAGTTCAAGATTGGAATTGAGCAAGTCGCGCGCGGCCGTGTAGCGGCGGGTGCCGACCAGACCCGCGCAAATATTCACGCAGCCGACCATAGCGGCATAGCGGGAAATGGGTGCGCGCAAATACATTTCCAAGATCGGCAGGGCTTCGGCGTATTCCCATTGGCTGAAGTAACAAAACGCCTGGTAAAGTAAAGCATCGGGGGCTTCTTTGCTGTCGACGTTTTCCAAAACCGACAACGCCTCAGACACCGCACCCACGCGCCATAGCAGCGCACCGTATTCGGCCATTTCGGAGGGCTGCGGTTTCTCACGGCCGGGAATAGCCACGTCTTTCATCGACGGCGACAGAACCTTCAGTCCGAGAGTGAGCAAGCCTGAACGGCGGCACACGCTGGCGATGGGTTTGCGCCACTCGCGCGGAACCTGCGTCGGCTTAAGCGCGTTTAAAATCGGCGCGACCTCCTGGGTTTTACCGGCCCGAAGTAAGCTTTCGCATGTCTGGACCAATTTTTCGTGGTTCAAAGTGCTGTGTCAGCCTGGTTGCGGACCACGCCGGTGCCCATGACGGGCGGGACGAACGAACCCGGCACTGGCGAAGGGGTGAGTGGGGGCGAAGGCGCCGCGGCGCCGAAGGGCTGCGGGGGACCATAAGGTGTGTAGCAAACCATTGGAGCCACGATGTTGGTGAATTGTCCGCCGCCTACATACACCCCAAAGATCGGGTCGGAACTGTTGGCGCCGACGGGCATATTGATGGTCATGCGGTAGTCCATGGAACTCGCTACATGAGTGGGATCGATGTTCACTTGCAGATAGCTATTGGCTGCCTGATTATCGCCGCGGAAGCTGGCGCCGCCGATGAGCTCGGCCGTTCCTTGTTGCAGACTCAGAGCCAAATCGCCCGAGGCGAGGCCGGCGTTGGTGGTACAGGCTCCTCGCTTGAGGCCCCACTTCAACTCCAGTCCGATGCTGACCCGTGTCGAGATCGAGGAACACGCCAATCGACTTGCCGACGTCGG
>JANMVK010000715.1:0-1281 GCA_031392725.1 Pseudobdellovibrionaceae bacterium | reverse complement strand
CCTTACCCTTATAAACAATATTCATTTATACATGGCGGTGATGGAGGTATGGAATACCCGATGGGCACTTTATTGTCCGGACCGGGCCTCGGCACTCCGCGAGTGTGACGCTTGATCTTCTGGTGTGTTTGCCGTTTTTTTACGGAATGAGCTTTCGCCCAGTACGGGCGCGTTGGCGTGAGGAACTGGCGAAATTTCCGCGTTCACGCTGGGCTCAAGCCGCGGTGGGCGTATCCCGCATGCTTCTTGGCTTGGTGATGGCGCTGATCGTGGTCGCGCAATATGTGAGTTTTAAAACTTTTTCCAGCATCACAGTAGTGGCTTTCGCCATCGCGGCGTTTATTTTTTACCGCTATGGAGAATTTATTTACCGCGATCTCGAAGGGCGTTTTCTCGGCCAAGTGGGCGGCCAGAAGCCCGATGAAAAAGTTGAGAAGCTTTTGCCTTGGGATCAGCACTTAAGCGAACTGTTAGTCGGACCCGATTCACCTTTAGCCGGCATGACTCTCGCGGCCATCGGCCCGCAGGAAAGTTTTGGTGTGGTGGTCGCCGCCATCGACCGGGGCCGGAGGCGTTTACTGGCGCCCAAAGCCACCGATCAGGTTTTTCCATTGGACCGGCTGCAAGTGCTGGGAGAAGACGAAGGCGTGGAGCGCATGCGCCGCTTAGCCGAACTTACCGAGCCACCCATCATTGAAGAAATGCCGCTGAAGCTGCAATCGATCGTGTTAACCAATGATTCGCCAATCTGCGGCCGTCTGCTGCGCGAATCCGACATTCGCGGCCTGGCCGACGGCTTGGTGGTCGGCGTGGAGCGCGAGGGTTTCCGTCAACTGCAGCCACCTGCTGATTTGCGTCTAGAGGCGGGTGACCGATTGTGGATTGTGGGCGACCCGGATAAGATTCATCTGCTCAATGGGGAGGCACAATCATGACCACTTTACTTTTGAACTTGCTGCTGAAACCGTTTCCCGGTGAAGTTTTGCGTAATGAAGTGGTGGAGTTCAAACCGAAAGCGGAACATCACTTCAGTATGGAAGCCCCGCAAAAGTGCGGTGCCAATGCTCCGGTGGAGGCGACCGCCCGCGGAATCAAATGCCAGTTTATAAAATCCGGCGAAGCCAGCGCCGTATTAAACGTGTGCGATGATAAAAAAACCTTCTGCAAACCGGTGACCGTATCGCTCAATGTGTCGGAGAAATCTTCCGGTGAGCCCGTGCGCCTGGTGAAGAATGAACATCTTAACCAGGAATTAAAAAAGTCTTTAGTTCCTGGATTTAC
>JANMVK010000573.1:0-9332 GCA_031392725.1 Pseudobdellovibrionaceae bacterium | reverse complement strand
GCTAGCGAAATGAACGGTAACTTTTGATTTCTTCATGAACCCCCTCCCAAGATTTAATTATTTGTAAGGTGATTACTAGGAGCGATGGGGTACAACCACTCATGGCTAAACGACACAAGCAGCATGAATTCACAGGGATGGGCTTCAACAAACCAAGCGATGTATTTGGTGGATCGCTGTTAAAAGGCAATCCAAAAGGGAAACGCCCCCTGGACACAAAACTGCCCACGTTTCTCACATTGCGGGCTACCAAAAGTATCCTCCGCCTGCCAAAAACCTTTAAGCTGGTCGATGACCTCATTGAAACCACTGCAAAAAAATATGGAATGAGGATCTATAAATCGTCCAATGTAGGAAACCATCTTCATTTGGTATTTAAAGTATCTAGGTTGGAACTATGGGCTCCCTTTATTCGCGAGCTCACTGGACGGATTGCGCAAGGGGTGATGGCGGTGGTTGGAGCGGCTGGCGCCGCTGGATTTTGGCTCTACCGTCCTCACACGCGCATTGTGCGCGGATGGAAGAAGGCTTATCAGGCTGTGAAAGACTATATTCACCTGAATCAGCTCGAAGCTCAGGGGCATATCTCACGTTTGGAGATTAAGAGTTTGAAGCAACTCCGGTTGATGTGGGACGACTGATCGATACGTCCCGGTCCTTCCGCCTGGTCTAGGTGCTCAACCCCCGGCCGCCTGATAATCTACCTAGGTGAGATTTCACGTCCCGCGCCTTATCCTACTTTTGACCATGGCTTTTCCATCCCTCCCATCGGGGGCCGACAATCCGGATTGTCCCACGCTTAAGATGAACGACCTAAAATTCACGCGCGTGCGTGACGCGGTTCAGAACCCCGCATGTAATATTAAATCAGTGGCCGACGCGCTCAGAATTCTCCCTGAGGAATTCCGCAAGGAATACGTCGTGTTCTACAAAAGCCGAAGCGTTCAAGGACCTGAACGCATTATTCTCACTGGAGGCCGGCCCGGCTTCAAGTTGAGCATCACCGCCGATCCCAAAGCTAAAGGTGGCAACCGGATGGAAATGATGGACATCGACACCAGCGGTCCGCCCACCGATCTCAATATTTTTAAACTAAATGAAATTGAATTTCCATTCGACGAAAAAACCGCGGCGAAAAAATCGTGGGCCGATGTGCAAGCTGGAATCCGCTCGTCGAAACATCCCAATGAATCTCAGTGCACCAAATGTCATGGCAACCCTCCCCGCCCGATTTATCCGGGCTATCCTATTTGGGAAGGTTCATTCGGTTCTCACTTTAAAGGGCAGGGCACACTCACGAAATCTACGTTCCTTGGACCTCCAGGAGAACTCGAAGCGATTCGTAATTTCTCGCGAAGAGTTTCAACCGGCAAAAATGAACGGCTGAATCTACTTGGAAAATATATGATCGATGGCCCCGAAGGGGGTTCTTTTGAGCCGCCCGTTTCCAGATTTATGACAGTGAGCGAAGATCTCAACGGAGAATTGGGAGACGCCAACGGTATTCGCGTCGCGCGTCTAATTTTGCAAACTCCGGACTATGACAAGTACAAATATGCGATCATGTCAGGCCTTCTGGGTTGTAAAGACTTCTCATCTTCGCTACCTGGCGCGATCCGAGAAGGATTGATCAACGAGATGAATCGCCGGTTCGAACTGCCACAGCAATGGACCTCTCCGAAAATCGAAGATCAAATGCGCAAGATCTATAATCATCCCGACCATTTTCAGCTAGTCGACTATGTATCCCGCAATACGGAACCCAAGACTCGTCCGCCCTACGATCAATTCAAAACGCATTTCACCAAGGACTTCGGCCAGCCCCCCTCCCTTATGCCGCTCTATTTAGACACGTTCAAAGTGCAGGGCCTCATAATTGGCCCGGCTCGATTCCAAGGCCGATCCGATTTTAAAAATATTCAACTCATCAAACCGCGAGAGCCTGGCCGAAGTTTGCGACAAGCTGAAACAGTTCAGTCTAGCCTCTCTAGGAGAGTCGAAGCCGGATCCTAGAACCGAAGCGGGAGCGTGCTGCCTGCCGGGCGTTTCGTCACCCCAGCCGCATGTGGTATTGGACAAGTTGCCCAAACCAGACCAAGCTCGTGCCGCCCATTCCCTTATGGATAAAAAATGTTCCCGTTGCCACGAGACCGAACACGACATTGGCGGAGAAATTCCGTTCGACTCACCTGACAAACTTAAGGCTTGGCTCGCGCGGCCCGGAAAACGGGATGAAATGCTACGACGATTAACAACCACCGACGAACTCAAACGCATGCCACGCACTGAATCCCTTGAAATTGACGAACGAAAATTATTAGTCGATTTTGTACGAGGACACTAAGCGCTCGGAATCAGCGCGCCGACAAACGGATTGGAACGGCTCTGCGTAAACAGCCACGCGGCCAATAAATAAAACGAAGCCACCAACACCGTGGCGTAGGCAACGCCGCCGAATACGATAGTTGACTCAATAATCACTCCGCCCCACAACCCTCCCGCGGCGGTGATCACTAATAACTTCATCAGAGCCTTGCCGCCTCCGGGTTGCATTAATAAAATCTGGGTGGCGCAGGCGCGCGAGGAAAAATACGCCGGCAAAGCGCCGAGCAGTCCGCCCGCGATCAATAATGTGCGCTGAGACGCCGCGAGATCGCCGAAATGGCTGACCAAGAAATAACCAAAAGCAATTGCCGCCACCGTGGAAATAAAATTGGCGATCATGGCCATGGAGTCATCTTCATTATGGGTGCGGGTGGCGCGCCAGGAACCCACGACCGCGGCGAGCGCGAACACTCCTACAGAAAACGACACGGGATTGGCGACCAGCGGTTTTAGCCATTCCAAAGCAATCAATTGCAAACCCACATGGCCAATTCCGGTGACGAAAGAACCCGCCGCCAGAGGACCCGGCTCGCGGCGCAAACGGGCCACGAACAATAAAAACAAAACCAAACACAGGCCGATCAAAGTCACGATGGGGCTGGAGATACTGGCGGGATCCAATAACGGCGTCGATTCAAACCATTCGGCATGCAACGGCGCGCGGTCAAATACCAGCGCCATCACTTGCGCGCACAACAACACCAGCAATGCCAAAAAGAACGAGAGTTTCATTTTATCCGAGCCGCCGCTTCATGATTCCTGAAACCCGGCGGCTGGTCTCGCTGCCACACAATGTGGTGGCGGCGAAATAAATCACCATGCCTAGGCCAATCACCAACGCCAGCGAAACCGTGCGCGAAACTTGGCCCGAAACGAAAGGCTCGCACACCGACAACAGCCACGGATAACAAAATTGGCAAACGGCGGCTAACGCCAGTAAGCCCGGCAACAATCTCAGAACGCCCTTGCCAATCGCGCCGTAACCCAAAGGCCCGATCATATAAAAGAAGAAAAATTGCAACACCACGATGTTGAGAATACTGGAAAAAGATGTGGCTGAAGCTAAACCTGGCAATCCGTACTCCCGTACTAAATAAGGGCCGATTCCGATATGCAACATGAGGACAAAAAACGCAACCGTGGCCGGCAACCATGTATTTTTAAGCGCATAAAACGCCGGGGCGGTAACCCTGGAGAGGCTGGAGAACAACATAAGCACGGAATAAATTTCCACCACACCGGCGGTGGCGCGAGCGTCAGCGGCGGTGAAGGCCCCCCGCATAAACAATACTTCACTAATTGGAATCGCTAAAACATACATCCCGACGGCCGCGGGCAGGGCCAAATACAGCAACATCTGCACGGCGTGGCTGGCTTCCTTTAAAAATCCACTGCGGTCACCGGCGGTGTTGAGTTCGGAAAAGCGCGGCAGGAGCGCGGCTCCTAAACTGACCGCAATTAACGACTGAGGAAGCTCCAAAATCCGGTCGGCCGCGTAAAGGTAACTTTGCGCGCCCTCCTTTAAGGAGGCCGCAAATTTTGTATTCACTACGGTCATCACTTGGAATATTCCCAGGCCGAACAATCCGGGCAGCATATTGCGAAAAACTTGCGCCACCGCGGGCTCGCGCCAGCCAAAAGAAATCCGCGGCAGATGACCCTCACGCCACAGCAGCCAAATAACCACTCCCGCCTGCAGCACTCCACCCACGATCACGCCCCAACTTTGGGTCGATCCCGGATAGAGGCCCCATTCAAACGGCAAAACCATGCACACAATCAAACCCACGTTGAACAGCGTCGGCCCCAGGGAAGGAATAAAATAATGATTTAGAGTATTGGCCACGGCCATATGAAATGCATAGGTCGACACCAGCACTAAATAAAAAATCATAATGCGGCCGAGGTAAATGGTCTGCTCCACTTTACCGGGCACACCGGCGAATCCTTGCGGATCGTCGACCAAAAACCGGATGATCGGATCCATAAAAACAAAACAGCTCATGGAAATCAAAATCGAAACCGACAACACAATGGTAAATACGGCATCGCTCAGGCGCTCACTCTCAGCACGTGAGCGGGCGCGGGAATCGACGTAAATCGGGATAAAGGCCACCGACAGAGACCCTTCACCGAACAGCCGGCGGAACATATTGGGCAAGCGGAAGGCCACCACAAAGGAGTCGGTCACGGTCCGGCCCATCAGCGCGAACATGATGGCATCACGGACAAAACCCAAGATCCGGCTTGAAAAGGTGCCCGCCGCCATAGCTAAAGCGGAGCGTATAACCGACCGTTTTCCCTTATCTTTGTTGCCGCCGCTGATAGCCACTTGTGTGCCCTTCTAGAGTGTGATAACCCAGTCGATTCATTATATTGAATCATTGGAGGTTCTAAAATGGCAAACCATAAGTCGGCCGCGAAGAAAGCCCGCATGTCGGTCCGTCGCAGTGCCATCAATTCAAGGACAATGGGTGCAGTTCGCACCGAAGAAAAAGTGCTGTTGAAAGCCATCGCCGGCAAGAAAGTCGACGAAGCCGCCAAAGCTCTCGTAACTTACATGAGCAAGATGGGCAAAGCCGCTCAAAAAGGCCGCATCCACTTTAGCACCGCTTCACGCAAGATCGGCCGCTTGAGCCGTGCTGTCGCAGGCATGGCCGGTAAATAAATTTTCGAAGAGTTGTAGCTTAGGCGGTCGATCCGTCCAAGCCGGTCGCGGACGCCACGAAGTTGCGGATCTCTCTCTTATACTGAAATCCTAAAGTCAAAAATTCCACGCCAAAACGTTCGGGCCGGTCTTTGTCCGAGGGAATCACCGAGCGCACCACTCCGCGCACCACGATGGTTTGCGAGTTGGGCAGGTAAAAACTGATCACCACCATTTGGTTCACCGCCAGCTTGCGGCGGCTGGAGAACATCATTCCGCCCTCGCCCACTTGGAACGACTGTTCGATTTCATAATTGCCCTGGGCCAGCAGCCCGATGGGGCTTTCAAAATTACGGCGAGGGACGCGTCTGCGGCCGAGATTGGCGTCGCGGGCGTTCAAGGCGCGCGCGAAGTTTTGATCCGGCATAATGCCCGGCGCCTCCGCGCGAACTCTGGGATTGACCAATGTGACCGGCACGACGGTGACGGACGATTCAGGCTTTCTCACAGTCCTAATATCGGAAGATTTAGGCTCTAAGTGCAGGTCTGGAGCACAAAATTCTCCAGCCACACATGGGACGGCACGCTGGATGACTTCAGCGCGCGGTCGGTGTCGAGCAGCACGGCAAAAGTCTTGGCGATTTTCGGCTCATCCCAATGCCGGATCTGCTCTAGATATTGGCCCAGGAGAAATTGGGGAATCCCCGCTTTGGTGCTCAAACGCTGGCCGTTGAGGCCTTCCTTCTGCCCGTCGCGCAGGTGCGACAGAATGCGGAAATGGCGGCTGATCATGGCCAGCACCCCGACCTCGCTCTGCCCGTGTTCGAGCAAATTGGCCAGGGAATGAAGCGCGTTCACTTTATCGCAACGGCCGATGGCATCGGTGAGATCAAAAATTTTATCGACCCGGGTTTGCGAAACCACTTGCAGCACATCTTGCGCTTCCACTTGCTTGCGTTCGCCAAGATAATCGCGCAGCTTCATCAGCTCATTATGAATTTCGGTCAGATTCGTTCCCACAAATTGCCGCATCATTTGCGCGGCCTCACGGCTGATGGTCAATTGCTGGCGATGGGCCAAGTAATCGATCCAATCCAGCACTTGATTTTCATAGGGGAGTTTTAATTCCACCACCACGGCTTTTTCGACCAAACGTTTGTAAGCCTTTTTGCGTTTGTCGAGAGCTTCGCAGGTCAAAACCAAAACCGTGGAGTCCACGGGATTTTCCAGCAGCGGAAATAATTGTTCCCACTCTTTGTCTTTCAGCTCATCCACTCCGCGGTACACCACAAAGCGGCGCGGACTCATCATCGGCATGACTTCCGCGGCGTCGCGCACCTGCTCCGGCGAATTCTCCGAAGTGTCAAACACATCGCAATTAAAATCCTGGGTGCCCACGTCGACGCTGTTTTGCTTCAGCAGACCCACGGCCTCTTGCACCAAGAAGGCTTCATCGCCCATCAGCAAATACAACGGCGCCGGAGTTTTTCCACCCTCAAGCCGCTGCTGCAATTTTCTAAAATCAAGAGTCACCATTATGCGATTCCTTAGAAGTTTTCCGTGATGCGGTCGTGCGCTTCATTCATCATCTCGTCGGCGAGAAGTGAAATGGTTTGCATACGGGCCGAGTGATTGTACGTGGCGTTGGCGGAGTTCAAAACCGGCGTTCCGATGCGAGGCGCGGCGTACACTTTCTCGCTGGAGAAGCTGCCCTCCCACACGATTTTCTCATCGGATTTGCGCCGCAAAATCAAATGAGCCCCGATTACGATCCGGTACTCCGTTGTTAACACCGCGTTGTTGGGCAAAGTGATTAAGCCGGGATTGGTGACCTTAGGTCCGTCATTCACGGCAATGTTTCGAATCGTGCCCTCAAGAGTCAAAGGAGAGGTTTCCTTGTCACTGACGCGTGCCACCTGCGAGCGCGCAAAGCGGCGGATCAGGGCGTTAGTGAAGGGCATCTCCACGCCCACTTCTTGGGTTAAATTCTTAAACACGGGAATGGCCACTTGCGTGTAGCCGCCGGGCAGGGTGCGCTCGCTAAATCCAAAGCGATAGACGCAGCCACTGAGATTTACCAAAACAAGAGAAAAAACAAAGGCTTTTAACACTTCCAAACGCTAACCATTTGGCCTTGACCGGTCAAGTTTATGATCTAAATTACATCAGATGGATAAATGGCCCTATCGTTTATTGGCGCCAGGCCCCGTGCCTGTTCCGCCCGCGGTTTTAACGGCGATGAGCGAAAAAGTGCTTCACCACCGCACACCTGAATTTGAAAAGGTGCTGCGTGAAGTTTGGGCGGGTCTGCAATCTGTGTTTGCCACCAAGCAACCCGTGCAAATCGTGGCCGGCACCGGATCCGCCGCCATGGAAGCCGCTGTGGTGAATCTACTCTCGCCAGGTGATCAGGCTCTAGTGATCGTCTCGGGAAAATTCGGTGAGCGCTGGGTGGAAATTTGCGAACGTTACAGCATCAAGGTCCACCGCTTAGATGTGCCGTGGGGCGAAGCCGTGCAAGTGGCCGAGTTCGAAGCCGCGCTGAAGAGCCATCGCGCCGTCAAGGCCGTGTTCACCCAAGTTTGTGAGACCAGCACCGCGACCGTTCATCCGGTGCAGAAGATGGCTCAAGCCTTAGGCAAAATCTCGCCCGCGCTGTTGGTGGTCGACGCCATCACGGCGATCGGCTGTATGCCCCTCCCCATGGACGATTGGAATTTGGATTGCGTGATCGCGGGTTCTCAAAAGGCCTTTATGCTTCCCACGGGTTTAAGTTTTATCGCGCTGTCGGAGCGGGCTTGGAAGGCTCAAGCGCAGGCCCGCTTGCCGAAATATTATTTTGATCTCGCGGCTGAGAAGAAAGCCAACTACCGCGGTGAAACTCATTTTTCCACGCCTACACCGTTGGTGGTCGGGCTCAACGTCGTATTAAAACAAATTGAAAAACGCGGGTTGAATGGCGTGATCGAGCGCTGTCAGGTCTTGGCCAAGGCCACGCGCGAATCCTGCGAGGCCTTGGGCTTTAAAACTTTTTCTTCGGCTCCTAGCAGTTCCGTCACGGCTTTGAAAACTCCGGATGGTGTCAACTCGGCCAACCTCCGCGATTGGCTGGAAAAGGAAAGAAATATCACCATCATGGGCGGTCAGGACCACCTCAAGGGAAAAATTATCCGCGTGGGTCACATGGGATACATCTTGGACGATGACATGAAAGCGCTTATACAGGCTTTGGCCGACGGTTTGGGCAAACCTGAGGGTGTGCAAACCGCGCTGGGTGTGTTAACTAATCAACTGAAATCTGTGGAGCCATTATTTCTATGAACGTTGTGGTCCTTGAAAGCTATTCGTTAAGCGCCCTGGCCAAATTAAAGGCGTCGGATTTAAATATCAGTGAGAAGACCTCGGATTTAGGCACAGCCGACGCGATTTTAATCCGCAGCCACACCAAAATTGATCTCGATTTTCTTGAAAAAGCACCCAATGTAAAACTGATCGTCAGCGCCACCAGTGGTTTTGACCATATCGATTGGTTGGAATGCAAAAAGCGCGGAATTATTTGCGCCCACACGCCCGAAGCCAACGCCCAAAGTACCGCCGAACTGACCATGACGTTAATGCTGGCCGGTGAGCGCGATTTGCCCATGGCCATTCGCAATGTGCGCGGCAACTTATGGCGCGACGGTTTGCAACGGCCGCGTGGCCTTGATGGAAAAACTCTGGGCCTGATCGGCTTAGGCCGGGTCGGCTCCCGCGTGGCGCGAATGGCGCAGGCGTTTGGCATGAAGCTGATCGCACATGATCCCTACATTAATTTTGAAAACTTCAGCCACCTGAATTGTCTGCGCCTGAGTTTGATCGAAGTTCTAAAGACTTCCGATATTGTTTCGCTGCATGTGCCGCTGACTCAAGAGACCGAACACATGCTCAATCACGCGACCCTTAAAGAAATGCAGAATGATGCCGTTTTGATCAACACTTGCCGCGGTCCCGTGGTGAATGAAAATGATCTGATGGCCGCTCTCGATGACGGCACCATTCGCGGCGCCGCCATGGATGTGATCGAGCGTGAACCGCCGCCCAATGGCCACCGTTTGCTCACGCACGGGCGTTTGTTGCTCACTCCCCATATTGGCGCGTTCACTGAAACCGCTTGGGAGCGCGCGTCCGTCACCGCCGCCAATCAGGTGATCCGGTTACTCAAGGGTGAGAAAATTTTAGATACTCTGCCTTTATCAGCAGCTTGGTTTGAAAAGTCATAAGAGGGGTCTTAAGTGCCTGGCATCATCGTTGTCGGTTCGCA
>JANMVK010000653.1:0-3535 GCA_031392725.1 Pseudobdellovibrionaceae bacterium | reverse complement strand
CACTAGCGCCGCTTTCCACTCTTTCAGGCGTGATAACGCCAGGGCCGGCCGCCAGTTCAGTTTTGTGGTGCTGAAGGCGTAAAAGTTTGCTTCAATAGGTCCATGTCTGCGCAACGGTGGGTTCTGTTCAGTGTGTTAATGCTTATGGCCGCGGCACTATTGGCAGCCGTGTTGACCCCGTCGATTCGTGAGGCCGCGCAAAGTTACCTGTCCGGAGTGGGCCGCGAGGTGCTGGCCACCGCCGAGGGCGACGTCCTCAATGATTCCTCCATCGCCAAGGTCATTAAGTTCCGCAACAAAGACGGCATTTGGGTCGAAGTGCGAAAAATGGCGGAGGACGGCAGCAGTATTCTGGTCGACACAGTCTCGCTGCCAGATAAACATGATGGCCTGTTCAAGTTCCAGGAGCACGTCACCCGCTTGGCCATTGCCGATATCGACCAAGACGGCTCCATGGAGCTGTTGGCGCCCACCTTCGATCAGCAACTGGTTCCCCACCTCAATGTTTTCCGCTATAACAAGGACCTTAAGAAGTTCGAGCCTTTTCAGCCGCCACCGACACCTTAGATTGCATTGCTTGACGCAACGTGATATAAATGGACGGTTTGGACGTATGTTAAAGCGGAACGTGGAGAAAATATGAAGTCATTATCAGTAGTTGTCTCTTTTGCCCTGGCGTTTCTGGTGGCCTGTAACGGTGGCGGCAGCCGCAAGACGACAGGCAGCCAGTGCCCGGAGTCTTTCAAACCCATCCGCATGGAAGTCGGCCCCAACCAGCTGAAATTGTCGTTGGACACCAAGGACGAACAAATCCCTCCCGGCATCTATAAATACGATGGCTCCAGCCTTTACTACGTCGACAAGTCCGACTTGCGCATGCTGGCTGTGGACATCAAACAACGAGACGGAAATTTTAAAGGCAGCTTGGGCTGCGTCCGCAATGCTAAAAACACCCTGCACCCGGTCAGGCTTGAAGGCATCTTTGCTATGAATGTCAGCGCGGACCGTAAAAAAATTCTGGCCGATGTGAGTGAGTTCACCATCGGGATGGAAGCCGGCAAGTTTAAAGTGATTTCCACAAAAACTCAGAAAACTGTGCAATCACCCAAGGAAACCTTTAAGGGTTCTCCTGAAAATTTCCTGGTCACGACCGACAAAAACACCACCGATTATGAACTGCGCTCAATCGGCAGCGATGCCAACGGCGAATACGCTCTCTCGATCCGTTTTAAAAGAACCGATCAACCGGCTCCGCCGGTGGTGCCGGCCCCTGCGGCTGATGCTCCGCCCGTCGACTAGTTGTCACTTGCCCGCATAGCCGCTAAGATGCGGCTATGCGAATGTTAAACACACTGCTGCTGTCCTTATGTTTTGTGGTTCCGGTCTTTTCCTTCGGCAAAGCCAAATCCGACAAACCCCGCTCCGACCAAGAAGTGCGAACCATCGTGCGCCGTAAGGCCCCGTTCTGGATTCAGGACGGCGAAGTGAGCGTGCGCTTAAATAAAGACGGCACGTTTGGTTCCGACGCCGCCGGCGCGGTCCTCAATATCGAAGGCAATTGGAAAGTGGAAAAAGCTCAGCTCAAGCTGGTGTGGAAAATCGATAAGCACGAGAAAGTTTATCCCGTTGCGATCGTTGAACGCCTGCCCGTGATTAGCGGCGCCTCTTTGAAAGATGGCAAGTACCTCGTCGGGTCTGGAAACTAACGTCGCCGAATATTTTTAGAACAGGTGGAAATAGACTACCGCTGTTCGATTCGCTCCTGCCGTTCAAAGAGATTCGCGAGGCCATCTAAGACAATGATGTTTCGGGCGTTTTGCTCTTCCATTAAAATCGCCAGCCGGTGGATTTCAGATTTAATTCCATTTATTTCGCCCTTGAGACTGGCATCAACTTTACTGATTTGACCTTTGAGTCCACCAATTTCACCCCTGAGACTGGCATCAACCTTACTGATTTGACCCCTGAGGCCGGCGTCAACTCCACTGACTTGGCCTTTGAATCCACTAATCTCGCCCTTGAGTCCAAACAATGTGGCATTAACTCCACCAATTTTGGCATCTATGTGGGACTTCAGTTCATCTCGTACGCCGTAAAGCATAGCTTGCGTGACGTACACATCCCGAGAGCGAGGAACTTTATTGGAAGCATCCATTTTTGGTCTTTTTCGGCGAACCATAATCATGGATAGATATTAGCAATTTTGAATCTAGGCTGCAATGACGGCAGTTTCGATCTTAAAGGTCGATGCAGGCTAAAATCGGATCCTTAGTCGGACATTATAATTTTCGACAACTTAACGCGCACCTCTCCTAAAGCGTGGTCTCGCGTCATCCGCCCGTAGTCGCGTTCACTTGTTTCTTCTTAAGATCACGCCAACTTTTGTTGGTGCGCGCGTTAGGATCCAGCTGGAAAGACTTCACCGCATTTAGATGATCTTGATAAGTGCGCGTAAAAATGTGCGTGCCATCGTTGCGGCTCACAAAAAATAAATAATCCGACGTCCCCGGCTTCATCACAGCTTCCATGGCATCACGGCCCGGATTGGCGATAGGCCCAAACGGCAGCTTCGGAACGGTGTAGGTGTTGTAGCGGGTGGGACGCTCGATGTCGTCCTTGGTGATATTCTGTTTGTATCGGCCGGTCTCAACCCAAATTCCGTAGATGATAGTTGGATCACTCTGCAGTTTAATATTTTTATTAATCCGGTTGTAAAACACCGAGGCGATCATCGGCCGCTCTTCGGGCGCGCCGGTTTCTTTTTCCACCACACTCGCCAACGTCACCATTTCGTGGCGCGGGAGATTTACGCGGTTGGGATTTTGCGCTTCCAGCTGCGAGTACACGGTTTTAAAATTGGTCACCATATTGCCGAGCAGTTCGCGCAATGAAGTGTACTTCGTTACGTTATAAGTCTCGGGGAACAAATATCCCTCAAGGCTCGACACTTCAATGCCGAGTAATTCACGAATGACATCGCGGTCGCGCACCATTTTCATAAACTCGTTGGCTTTAAATAAATTCTTCTGCTGAAGAAGCGCGGCCATTTCAAAAATATTGCTGCCCTCGGGGAAGGTCACCGGATACTGAATGCTTTTACCGGAAATCAAAACGGTTAAAACTTCCTGCGGCGTCATCGCTCGGTTCAGCTGATACTCGCCGCGCTTCACTTTGCCGTCGAGACCCGTCAGGCGGGCCACCACCCGCAATTTAAACGAGCTTAGAATAATCCCCCGCTCTTGCAATTTGTCGGCGATATGGTGAAACGATTTTCCCGAGGGAACTTCAAACACGATCAGTTCATCCAAGCGGCCGGGACCGGCCGACATAAAACGGAAGGCTTCAAAGCCTAAGTAGCCAACACCGAGTCCCACAATGACGGCTAAAATTTTTGTCACGCCTAATCCTTATATTCGAAGTTCAACCCCACCGGCATCGCGCCCGCGGAGAATCCGGTGTTGTCCTCTAAACTTGACACCGGCACTGTCGTGTACTGAACCGCATAGTGCGCGGACGGTCTGTCGTTCCCCGAACG
>JANMVK010000576.1:0-6164 GCA_031392725.1 Pseudobdellovibrionaceae bacterium | reverse complement strand
CGCACAAACCCTTGGACCGGTAGAGATTTTGCGAGCCAAACACATCACAGCTGATTCGATTTCCCATTTTTTTAAATTTGGCAAATTTCCGGCATTTCGCGGCGGCATCATGGGCGCCTTTCGAAAGTTTGTCGGCGAAGGCGTTCCCAGTATTCGCGCCCAACACGGCTGCGGCTTGAATTTCCCGGGCCTGCTCGGGCAGCGGTTTGGCGCGCAATTGATTGTTGATTAAACAGGTTACGCAAATTGTGCCCTCGGTGTGGGCATCTCTGATCTCGGGATTGTAATTGGGGAAAGGATATTGATTGGGATAGCCGATCACAACGGGCTCGGACACGACTGGGTTGACCGGAGGAATCAGTGTTTGCAGCGGAGGCAGCGGACGGGGCCTTTGATATTTATCCGGCAGTGGATAGGGCGGTAAAACAATAGGGCCCGTGCGGACCGGGCGGCCGTCCAAAGTCATAGGCGGCACGGTGGATTGTTCATTCATGCCATCGCCTTCAACCATGGCCGCGGGCTCGCGATCGGGTTCAGAGGCGGGACCACGGGTTACAGGTGGGGTTACGGACGCGGGGCCACGAGTAGGTTTGGCTTCGCGAAATTCCATGACTTCATTGGGCGTAGCGGTCAAATTGCTGTCGTCGTCGGCGTTACCTGCGGCGAAGCCCGGCACGCTGATTGTGATCAGAGTGAGCGCCGGTAAAATTCCGAAAAGCGTCCGCATGTTCGACACCAAATGGGGTTGGAAAGGAGGTCCGATGCACAGAAATGCAACCCCAGAGCCATATGTTCTTTTCGAGAAAAATCAGCGGGTTATTGAGTCGAGTCTCATTATGAGACGGTTTTTTTTGACTAAGTTCTGAGCTCCTGTCGCGAAGGGCCCACAAGCGGGCCCCTCATTCGACAGTTAGAAGGTTTCGACCGCGGGCTCTTCGACATCCGGAGAGACTCGCTCGGCGCTGGACTTACGGCGGGGCATGGAATCGATAAATTTGCCGTGCGGGTCTCTCCCGCTCATATTCTGCTGAATGAAATCAATGCGCTCATTAATTTTTTCATCCACGATGGCCGTGTTCTGCGTCGGATTGCGCACGATCTTGGGAGTGATAAACACCACCAAGTTGGTTTTTTCTTTCTCGAGTCTTTTTGATTTAAACAGCCAGCCCAGAATCGGGATGTCGCCCAGCACGGGGACTTTGGTCACCGAATCCGTTTCCTTATCCTGCATCAATCCCCCGAGAACGGCGGTGTCGCCGCTGTTGACCACGATTTGGGTTTTGATTTTACGAGTGGAGGTGGCAATGGCGACCTTGGCCAGCTCGGACGCCGCGATTCCCACATTCTTGATATCCTGCACTTCCTGATCGATTTTCATCTGAACGGTATCGGTATCAGGTGCGATGTAGGGAGTGATGGTCAATTTGGTCGTCACATTTTGCCGCTCCACGCTGCTTGAGGTGACGCCACCGGCTCCGGTACTTTGATTGACCGAGACGGGCACTTTTAAACCCACTTCAATCAACGATTCTTCATTGTCGAGTGCCATAACGGAAGGCGTGGAAAGAACATTGCCCATCTCCGTGGCCTTAATTAACTTGAGCAGGCCAGTGAGCGACGTGACATTAAATTTTCCCAAAGTCCCCAGGTCCATTTCGAAACGCTCACCGGAGCCGAAGCCCAGGACTGCGCCCTTATCGCCCGCAGGACTGATAATGGACGACAAGCTGTCGGAGCCACGGAAGCCGATTCGGCCAATGCCCTTGCTGTCGGCGTCGAATTTATAATAATCGATGCCCCAAGTGACGTTGTTGACCGAGGTCATTTCCATAATAATGGTTTTAATAAAAACTTGATCGCGCGGAATATCGATTTTGGTCAGCAGGTTTTTGATCGTGTCGTAATCCTGCTTGCTGGCGACAATAATCAAGCTGTTGGTGTTTTTGTCGGCCGAGATTTTCACCTCGCCGCCAAAAATCGCGGTGGCCGAGGGGCCCACCTGAATTTGTCCTGTCGGACCGCCGAGCAGGGGCGCCTTGCTGGCCGCCGCCGCGTCCTGCGCCTTTTTGGATTCGCCCGCGATGCCGTTCAAAACGTTGGCAATGGGTTCGGCTTCGGCGTGGCGGAGATAATATACGAAGAAACCGCCCTGTTCGTCGGGGCGCATGGGATAGTCGAGGCGGCTTACTAGTTTACGGATTTTTTCAATGCCGGCTTTGTTGCCGACCACGATAATCGAGTTGGTGCGTTCATCGGGCACCACCAAGTTATAAACCTCAGCGCCGCTGCCTCCGCCAGAATCCGGCGAGCCGGCGGGACGGAAGCGGGGAACACCCGCGCCGAATTGGTTTTTCTTTTCACCCTTATTGATAATCTGATCGACCAGGTCGGCGATGTCCTTGGCGCGGGCATAGCGCACGCGGATCACTTCCAGCTGCTCTTCAAAACCCTGCACATCGAGTTGCTCTAAAATTTTGGTGATGCGGTCCATATTGGCGCCGTAATCGGACACGATCAGGGAGTTGGTCGGCGTGTAGGGCACCAACTCACCATTGGTGGAAGTTAAAATCCTCAGCTGTTTGTTAACTTCATCGGCGCTGATGTATTTCAGTTTGATAATCCGCGTGATCATTTGATCGGCGGTCGGGTAGTAAGCGCCGGAAAAGGTGTCGATGTTATCGCGTTGGGCGGCGCGTGCCTGTTTAATCTTAAAAAATCCATCACCGGGGACCACGGCCAGACCATTGATGGCTAGTGCTGAGAGAAACGCCTTGTAGGCCTCAGCCACGGTGATCCGCGACGGCGCGATAATGGTGATTTTTCCGCGGACTTGGGGATCCACGATAAAGTTTTTGCCGGTCAGCTCGGAAATGGCTTTCACAATGTCGGCGATATCGGCATTGGGATAGTCGAAGGATTCAATCATGTCCGGAAAATTCTCGTTGGTGATGTCCTCGATGCCCGACTTGGCCATGTTTTTACCGGATTTTTTGGAGGTGAATCCCTGTTCTTGTCCAGCGGGTTTTGACGGCGCACCCGGCGCCGACGGATTCGCATTCGGTGCTCCGGGCGGTTGCGCGTGAGCCGTGATGAAGCTGCCGATTAAAAGGACCATCGCGATTCGTTTCATTAACCCCTCCTGGGTCTACTCTTGGATGTCGTACTTAAAGTTCTCGTCGCGTCCGTTTCGTTCCACCGAAATTGAAATGCGGCCTTCCGATTTTAATGCATTGTAAAGTTCCATGGCTTTCGTGGGACTGTTGATATCCTCACCGTTGACCTTTTTGATCACGTCCATCGGTTTAAAACCGAGTTTCTCATAAATACTATTGGGCTGAATGGCGACAAAGCGGAAACCATCCACGCGGCCGCCTGAACCCGGCACAATATTGGGCACCATCCGCGCTTGCTGTAAAATGCTGCCAAGATCGGCGGTGTACTTGGCGATGTCCGCCCGGCGCATGGTGAAGTCAAACTCGCCCTTCTTCATCACATCCTCGCCGCCGCCGCTGACCACTGGATCTTTCACGCCGAAGGTCACCGCGGTGTCTTTAGGAATGTCGATGTACTCCATCCGGTTGGTATTCAAATTGCGGAAGATCACTTTGCGCCGCTCGATTTTATAAATCCGCGCCAGGCTTTCCAAATCCTGGTCGACCATTACGGCCCGCGCTTCGTTTTTAGTTTTTAAAGTGATGGTGGCCACTGATTTTTTATTATTGGAGTGGACCAGCGTGCCTTCCAGCTTAAACGGCAATTGCGACAAGACGGCTTCGCCTTCCGTCATCTGAATATCGCCGTCGGGCGTGAGCTTCGGCGCGATTTTTCCATCTTCGTTAAATAAATTGCGATTGGGCACGGTCATATAGCGCGAAACATCGGTGAAGGTGCTCTTCATTTGCCGGCTTGGGCGCATGGGCGGCGGCTGCGTGGGCAACAAAGACGGCCGCACGTAGAGCACTCCCAGATCGGCGAGCCAGTAACCTATAAATAATGCGAGTATGTAAAGATAAAAGCCCTCGAACGGCGGACGATGCTTCGGCCCCTTGTTGATTGAAGAAAACATGCGCGCGCTTTGACTGAAAAGACCCATGGCTTTAGTTTAGCAAAGGGCTAGCACAAGTCGTCAATTACAACGGCGTGAAACCTTTTCATAGACATAGGTCCTGAAAAAGCTTTAACGGCACGTTCACACGGTTTGAACCAAATTCGATTACGGTACACACATTGCTTTAGTGTCACTTTGGGAAGAGGGGGGAAAGCCAAAAGCAATCCTCCATACAAAAGAATAGATATCGGGCGATCCCGTCAACGGGGTCACCTTAACAGTTAACATAAAACCCGGGGGGGATTTATGCGTGACGCTTTGGTTTTCAATGGGGCCAGTAACTTAGATTTTCAGGATATCCGCAGCAATGTGATTCGGATTCCGGAAGTGATTCAACGGATTCGCCAAGCCCAAGAGATTTGGGATCAACAATCGGCGACCACACTAGACCTCGCCACCTTTATCGCGGCCGACGACACTGTCTTTGTCGGCCATATCCGCTTAAAAAGTTTCGCCACCGCCGTGGTTCAAGTCGGTCTCTTGGATCGCTACCTCCGCCACCACAAACTTCCTGAGTTTGTGATCGGCGCCAGCAACGGCGATTCACCGCTGAAGGTGGCAACGGGACAAATTACGTTTGAAGAAATGGTCGCCACCAGTCCATCCGTCACCAATGTCGCAACCCGCACATTGAGACCCGCGGGCGGCGGCGGTTTGGAGCTCCCGGTGTTGTCGGGCATCCAACTGGTTGAGTACTCCGTTTTCCAGCGCGTCGATGCGGAATTCCGCATGGTGCCGTCGGACTCCAGAGACATGGAGAAAATGGTGGTGGAATTGGTTGAGAGCCACGATGTCGAGCGCCTGATTATGGTGGGCCCCGGCCACTCCATTTTTGGACGCAAGATGCGCGAACTGACTGATCGAGACGTGCAGGTCATGGAGAGCATTGATCTCGATCCGATGCTCACTTGGTTTTGGTCAAATCTTAAGGAAAGCCGCTTGGCCGTCGCGAACTAGTCCGCCGGAGGCGTAGAGTCCGGCGGTTGAAGGTCGCCGGTTTCGGCGGCTGCGGGCTCTCGGACCTGTTTGGCGGACGGGGCTTCGCGATAGGCTTGGTCCTCATCGTAGGCATAACGGCTTTCGGTGGCCGATTTGATCACTTGGCCATTGAGTTTGGCTAAATGATCATCTCCGCAGCGGAGAATGTCATTGAACTCGCGGCCCAGGACAGTGAGACGGTCTTGATCATTTTGGCAACTGCGTTTGGCGGCTTTAATCCGCATTTCGCATTTCTGCAGTTCGCGTTCTTTCATCTTCTTATATTCAAAAATGGCTCCGGCTTCCGACAGAGTTTCGCGGAAAGCGGCCTTGGGGCACGTTTCAGGATGTAGGCAGCATTTTTTTGCAGCAGCGAAATCCTGTTGGCAGTCGTAAATCAGGCTCGGAAATTTTGTTTGGACTGTGATTCGCCGGTTGAGTTCTTTTGGATTGCAACTTTCGCGGGCGAGTGAGTGGAAGCTGAACGCGGCCACCGTTAGGAAGACTGGGACCAGTCTCAGATTGAAACGCATAACCCCTCTGAAATGTCCCGTACCCAGCTCTTATCTTAAGTCCATTGCGCACCGGTCCCAAAACAATTCGCCCTGATTCTCAAAAGTGTACAAAGTTAACCCTTGCTCCACTCCACATCGGTGAACCCACCCACCACATTGAGCTTGCGCGATAGAGTGAACAGCCAATCGCTCAAGCGGTTTAAAAATATAATCACCGCTGGGTCGATCTCGGCTTCGCTGTGTAATCGTACGGCTAGGCGTTCAGCGCGGCGGCAAATTGTGCGCGCGAGATGGGCAAAGCTGGCGAGCTCGCTGCCGCCGGGGAGAATAAAGTTTTTTAAAGCTGGGAGTTCCGCTTCCCATCCGTCCATGTCGCCCTCCAATTCATCTACTAAAGTCAAATTAGCCTTGGGCAATTTGTCGCGCATACCCGCGTCCTCGCAGGCCAGTTGCGAACCGAGGTTAAACAAGTTGTTCTGGACTTTGTGTAGACGTTGGCTCACTTCATCGGTGAACTTTCCGCCTTTGAATGCCGCGGTCTGGGCGCTGATGATGCCGAGCAC
>JANMVK010000555.1:0-9999 GCA_031392725.1 Pseudobdellovibrionaceae bacterium | reverse complement strand
TGTGGCCAAAAAATCCTTGGATAATTTAAATAGCGATTTGAAAGTCAGAGCTTTGGATTTACCCGAAGATCGGGTTCCCAGCGCATAGGGCACTTCAGCATAAAGGTAGCCTTTACGAATGGCTTTGATCAGCAACTCGGTTTGATAAAAGAAGCCCTTCGAGCGCAAGCTCAGGCTGTGTAAAACGCTGCGGCGGTACATCACGGTGCCGTTCATATAGTTAAGCAGCAAGCCAAAGGAAAGGTTGATAATAGCCTTGTAAGTCATTGAAACTAAACGGCGCCTGCGGCCGCGCACTTCCTGATTGTAAACGAATGGGACGACAATATCGACTTCCTGCATTAAGGGCAGGTAACGAAGAATCTCGATGGGATCATTCTCTCCGTCACCCGGGAGCATAGTGACGACATCGCCCTGTGCCGATTGCGCGCCTTCCCAGAAGGAATAGCCGATCCCTTTGGGCTCAGCATGGTGAATGACCAGCATATGCCCGTACTTTTGTTTCATGGCTTCGGCCAGTGCCGGGGTTTTGTCCTGACTGCCGTCGTTGACCAGCACGATCTCGCCCGCGATTTTTAGACGCTCAAAGGCGGCAAAAGTCTCGCTCACCGCGATCTCGATGTTCTTTTCCTCATTTAGAGCCGGCATTACGACCGTGATTTGATAGTTGGGCATTTAATCGTTGTAGAAAAGAGGAGTTGGATAACTATGTCAAGTACGACTGGATTTAGGCCATTAAATCGTCGACGCGGAATTCAGGGAACACTCTTTTAATTAGCATCAGCGTAGCCCATTCGGGATTGGCCTTAAAGGGATCCTCAAGCCGTTGGTAATTGGAAAGGTGTTTAATGCCGAGCTTATCTTTCATAGCCATTTGGGTGAGTTGGCATTTGAGGCGGAGTTCTCGAATGCGATTGGCGATGGCGACTGAGGGATCTACTTCCACCTCCACAATGTTGCGGCCTTTGCATTTTTTGAGCGGGCGGGGATGGATGACCGTGGATTCCGGGGGATCGGACATATACCCGTTTAGAACTTCACTCATATTAAAGTTTAGTTCTTTGAGGGTTTTGCCCTGTGTATGGCATCCATCAAGTTCAACACATTCCGCCCAATAGCCCCAATCCACTCCCTTGTGAATTTTGAAATGATATTTCATCGTTTCACTCCTAGCCTTTTTAGAAGTTTGTGTTCGGTGCCCTTGCTAAGCTCTTTGTGCATGGGGATAGACTCCCGCTGACCGTTTTTGCCCATTTGAAGGTGACTGCCCGTCTGCCATAGGGCGCGCCAGCCATGCAACTCAAGAGCCGTCTCATAGCCTTACCACTCATCGGCATAGAGCGGCTCCAGGATAAGTGATAATACCACTTTTAAATGGTATTTGAAATAGGTTATTTTTGTCTTAAGTTGAGTCATGGGCGCGGTAGATTGCAATTCGAGGGTCGGCCTGGAGGACTGGTTCAATTGTCGAGGAGGATGCCTCTGGTCCGAATTGGCCGGATCGCGGACTTGCACGCCGCTGACCCGCATGGTCATTTGACCATTTTCCCCTCGAGAAGTTGTCAAAAAGTCAGGAGTGGGGAATTCTCACAAATCTATGCGAACATTAGTTACAGGCGGCGCGGGATTTATAGGCAGCCATCTTGTCGAGCGGTTGCTGGCCGACGGGTATGAAGTCTTGGCGTTGGATAATCTCAGCGTCGGACGCGAGTCAAACATTCAGCACGTGAAAAGCAATCCGCGCTTTAAATTTGTTCAAGCCGACATCGGCCGCAGTGAGGATATTGAAAAGCATTTTGCCGGCATCGATTGGGTTTTTCATTTGGCCGCGCGCGCCGATATTGTGCCCTCGATTGTCGAACCGTTTGAGTATCATCGCTCCAATGTCGACGGCACCGTGGCCGTGCTGGAATCCGCCCGGCATGCGGGAGTGAAACGTTTTGTTTATACGGCGTCCAGCAGCTGCTACGGAATTCCTGATGAAGTTCCCACTCCTGAGACCGCTGAGATCCGGCCTATGTACCCTTATGCGCTCACCAAATATTTGGGCGAGTGGTATGTGCGGCATTGGGCGCAGACCTACAAACTGCCCGCGGTGTGCGTGAGATTTTTTAACGTCTATGGTCCCCGCGCGCGAACGTCGGGAACTTACGGCGCGGTGTTTGGTGTGTTTCTCTCGCAAATGGCTCATGGCAAGCCTCTCACAGTGGTGGGCGATGGCAAGCAGACGCGCGATTTTACTTTTGTCACGGACGCCGTGGATGCACTGGTGACTTCAGTGAAATCGGATTTGATCGGTGAAGTGATGAACGTGGGCAGCGGCGGAACCTATTCGGTCAACACTTTGGTTGAATTGTTAGGTGTCAAAGACGTCGTGCAAATTCCCAAGCGCCCCGGCGAACCCGATGTGACGTTCGCGGATGTGCGCAAGATTGAAAAATTGCTGGGCTGGAAAGCCAAAGTGAAATTCGCTGACGGTGTGGCGGTGATGCGCCAAGAGATGCAGCGCTGGAAAGACGCGCCTTTGTGGGACGCCAGTTCCATCAAGGAAGCGACCAAAGATTGGTTTAAATATTTAGGCAAGTAGGAGGATACAGTGGCAGGAGTTAAATTTCCCAAAGTGGCGATCACCGGCGGCGGCGGATATGTGGGCAGCCAGTTGGTGCCGCATTTGATCGATAAAGGTTATGAAGTCACGGTTCTCGATTTGTTTTGGTACGGCGATGACGTGTATCCCGACGTCAAAGATAAAACTAAATTGAAAAAAGTGAAGGGCGATATTCGTAATCCCGCCGATTTGAAAAAGGCTTTTGCCGGGCAAGACGCGGTTCTGCACTTGGCCTGTATTTCCAATGATCCGAGTTTTGAGTTGCAGCCAAATTTAGGCAAATCCATTAACTACGATTGTTTCGCTGGAATTATGCAAGCGGTGAAGGACGCCGGAGTAAAACGTTTTGTCTACGCCTCGAGTTCCAGTGTGTATGGCGTAAAGGACACGCCCAATGTCACTGAGACCGCCACCTGCGAGCCGTTGACCGACTATTCAAAATTTAAATTGATGTGCGAAGAGGATTTAAAAAAGGCCGATATGGGTCCGGTGGAATGGTCCATCATCCGCCCGGCCACCGTGTGTGGTTATGCGCCCCGTTTGCGTTTGGATCTGACGGTGAATATTTTGACCATCAGTGCTCTGGCTAAAAAGAAAATCACCGTGCACGGCGGAAAGCAATTGCGGCCCAATTTGAATATCAAAGATATGATCCGCGCCTATTCCACATTCTTGGCGGCTCCGAAGGAGCAGATTCACGGGAAGATTTTTAATGTCGGCTTTGAAAACCGCTCGGTGGGCGATATTGCCAAAATGGCCCATAAAGTGGTGAGCGATAAAAATGTCGACATCGTGATTGAGCCCACCACTGACCATCGATCTTATCATGTGAACTCCGACAAAGTGGCTAAGGAGCTGGGCTTTAAACCTGAGTACACCATCGAAGAAGCCATCGAGTCGCTGGTCAAAGCCTTTAAGGCCGGCAAAATGTCCGAGCCGCTAACTAATCCCATGTACTACAACATTCGCCGCATGAAAGACCTGAACCTGGAGAATGCGTAATGAAAGTCCGTTACAGTTATTTGCAGCAGCAATTCGCCAATCCCGAACCCATCTTTGAAGGGATCCGCGAGCTGTTAAAAACCGGCGCCTTCACTCTCGGCCCGCAGGTCGAGGAATTCGAAGGCAAGTTTGCCAAATTGATCGGCACCAAACACGCCATTGGCGTGGCCAGCGGCACCGATGCGCTAAAATTGCCGCTCAAGGCCCTCGGTGTGGGTCATGGTGATGAAGTCATCACCGCCGCCAACACCTTTATCGCCACCGCCGGCGCGATTAATGAAATCGGCGCCGTGTGCAAGTTTATCGATTCCACTCCCTATTATGTAATGGACGCCGAACTGCTGGAAAAAGCGGTCACTAAAAAAACCAAAGCCATTATGCCCGTGCACTTCACCGGTGAGCCGGTGGAGATGGACCAGGTCATGTATGTGGCTAAGAAATTCGGTTTGCCCATCGTTGAAGACGCCTGCCAATCGATTTTATGCAATTACAAGGGCACCAACTGCGGTACCTTTGGCGCGGCCGGTGGATTTTCTCTGCATCCTTTAAAGAATTTAAATGTTTGGTCTGATGGCGGCGTGATTGTCACCAATGATTCCGAACTGGACGCCAAGCTGCGTTTGTTGCGCAATCACGGGCTAAAAAATCGCGATGAAATCTCGGTGTTTGGCTACAACTCGCGTCTCGACTCCATTCAGGCCATAGTGGGCAACTGGTTAATTCCGCAGACCGTGGATATCACCAACAAACGCCGCGATAACGCCGCCTATTACGACGCGGCCTTTAGCAAAATGGATGGCTTTGTCGAACTCGCGCCCCGCCGCCCGCATGTGAAACAGTGTTATCACCTCTATATGTTTGAGGTGGCTGAGAAGCAGCGCGATTCGTTATTGAAATTTTTGGTGGATTCGGGAATTGAAGCCAAAGTTCATTATCCCATTCCGCTTTACCAGCAAGAAGGCTTGCGCCATTTGGGTTATAAGGCCGGGGACTTCCCGGTGACCGATCGGCAAGCCAAGCGCATTG
This sequence comes from Pseudobdellovibrionaceae bacterium, assembly GCA_031392725.1. Classification (GTDB taxonomy): domain Bacteria; phylum Bdellovibrionota; class Bdellovibrionia; order Bdellovibrionales; family UBA1609; genus JALHOQ01. The sequence goes on along the minus strand of JANMVK010000555.1, from coordinate 5,363 downwards.
TCTCCCTGCCGGTGGATCAGCATCTGAGCCGCAAGGAGCAGGATTATTGCATTCAGAAAGTTCAGGAATTTTTCGCCGGACATTCGCGTGAGGCCAAACACTAATGCAAGTTCCCTACGTTAATTTTTCCAAGCAGTTTCAAGAGACCCGTGAAGAGACTTTGAAGGCGGTGGTCGCAGTCATGGAACGCGGGGATTTTATTCTGGGAAAAGAAGTGCAGGAGTTCGAAGCCGCCTTCGCTAAAATGGTCGGCACCAAATACGCCATCGGTGTGGCCAACGGCACGGACTCTTTAATAATGTGCATGAAAGCGCTCGGCATTGAGCCCGGCGACGAAGTGATCACCACGCCTAACTCTTGGATCTCCTCGGCTTCAAGCATCGCTCTAATCGGCGCGCGCCCAGTGTTTGTCGATGTGGCGGATGATCAAAATATAGATGTCAGTTTAATCGAAGCCGCGATCACTGACAAAACCCAGTGTATTATGCCGGTGCATTTGACTGGACGAAGTTCGAGGATGCCCGAAATTTTAGAAATTGCGCAGCGGCGTAAAATTCCAGTGTTGGAAGACGCCGCGCAATCCGTTGGCGCCATCACCGGAGGAATCAAGGCCGGCAAGGGGGGCTTATTCTCTTCCTTTAGTCTGCATCCGCTCAAGAATTTAAACGCCATGGGCGATGCCGGCATTATCACCACTGACAGTGATGAAATGGGTATGAGGCTGCGCATGTACCGCAACCACGGCATGCGCAACCGCGATGAAATTGATTTCTGGGGGTACAACTCACGCCTCGACACCATTCAGGCCGCGGTTTTGCTTCCGCGTTTACGCCAGTTGCCCGATGTTATTGAAAAGCGCCGCGCTTTTGCCAAGCGCTACACCGCAGGACTTGCGGGCGTGGTCGAGTGTCCGGTTGAGCGCGAAGATGAATTCCACACCTATCACGTCTACGTTATCCAGTGTGACAAGCGCGATCAGTTACAAAAGGCTCTGGCTGAAAAAGGGATTGAGACCAAGATCCATTATCCTATTCCCATTCATTTGCAGAAATGCGCCAAAGATCTTGGGCACAAAAAGGGCGACTTTCCGGTAACGGAGCGCCAGGCGGGGAGGATTTTGTCCTTACCAATCAATCAATTTTTAGAGAATGATCAGATCGACTTTGTGATTCAGGGTATCCGCGAGTTTTACTCACATACCTGAGTTCGATTGCGCATCCCGGCACCGCAGCGGTGCTGATTTGTGTCAAACGTTATATATAGCAATTTGCGATAAATGTTGATTTTAGTATAGCAATTTGCTATATTGTCACTGTGCGAATCTTTGGTCGGGAAATCATTGAGGCATTCAAGCTAAAGCATCCGGCCAGCCGAAGGTCATTGGATAGATGGGTTGCATTGATCTTGGGCGGCGATTTTGGGAAACCTTCTGATTTGAAGGAAACATTTGGAGCTAATGTTGATTTTGTCGGAAAAAAGGCCGTATTTGATGTGGGCGGAAACAAGATTCGAACCGTTACTAAGTTTAATTTTGGAGAGCGATTTGTGATTGTTACTCACGTTTTAACTCACTATGAGTATGATCTGGAAAGATGGAAGGAGTAACCCATGAATTCGGCAAAAAAAATAATCGATTTGGTTCGTGAGGAGGCTAAGGACTCTCCGAAGGTTAATTCGGTTTATCTGAAGTTGGGTGAGGCGTTTCCCCTTCAACCTGTGACTTCGAAGAATCATCATAAGGTGGCTCTGAAGATCCTCGAACGGCTCATTGATTACTCCAATGAGCATAAGAATATGGATGAAGGGGTGTCGATATACATGCGGATGCTGGCTGAATTGATTGAAGAGTACGAGCTCAAACACTTTCCTAGTGGCAAAGTCACGGGTGCGGAAATGTTGGCCTATCTTATGGAACTTCAAGGTTTGAAACAAACCGATTTAAGCAAGGAACTTGGCGGTCAATCGGTGGTTAGTGAAATATTAAAGGGCAAGCGTGAAATGAATCTTAAGCAGATTCGAGCTTTGGCGAAACGGTTTAAGATTTCACCTAATGTATTTATATAATTAAACGAAATTTAAGTGTTCAGGCTCATCACCCGCGGGCTTTTGCAAATCCACATAGCCCTTCTTCACTCCGTCCAAATACTCATTCACCTTATGCTGCAAGCAGAGAGTGCCGCACATCGCTTGAGCGTTGAATTCCGGTGACGCGAGATAGTTGATCACTTCCCAATAGCGGTCCGAGTTGTAGATCTCTTTAAAGCGCGTGGACACGATATTGCCCATATGGAACTTCTTGTACTGATCGTTAAAGAACATTCCACAAGGCGCCACTAAACCGCTGCCTGAAATCTGCAGCAGGAACGGGGGGCCGTAGCAGCGCTGGTAGGAGCGCGTGCCTTCTTCTTTAATCTTCGACCACTTGATTGTGACTTGATATTCGCTGTCGGCGTAGGTCTCGGCCTCATGAAGTTTGTCGTACATTTTCTTATAGCCGCCGTAGTCCACGCCGAGAAAGCCGTCTTCGTTGTCCGAACAATGTTTGATGACCAGATAATCCGGGCGCAATTCTTTGCCTAATTTGGCGAGCGGGATAATTTGATCTTCGTACTCGGGCATCAACACCATTTGTAATCCGATGGTGACCTTTAAGTTCTTCTCTTTTTTCAGGCGCACCATGGTTTTGATATTCTCAGTGACCTTATCAAACCACTCTTCTTTGACTCCCATAATCTGGGCGTACCGATCACGTTCGCCGGCGCTGATGTTGATGCGCAAGTAAGTGAGGTGGGGGAGAATCTGTTCCAATTTGCGTTCGTTTAGCAAATAGCCGTTGGTGCCGACCGCCATGTTTAGGCCATTTTCAGAACCGCGCACAATGGAATCGACAAATACCGGCGACAAAGTGCTCTCGCCATCGCTGACCAGGCTTACGCCTTTAACGCCGATATCGCGGCAGTCATCCATAAAGTTATGAATCACTTCGCGGTTGATCGGCAGGCGCTCGTTCTCTTGCATCATGGCGTAACAATAATGGCAGCCGTAATTGCACGCGCGGGTCAGGGACATGTCGATCGTGATCGGAGCGATCCGTTCGCCGCGTTCCCAGGCCTTAATTCGGTCGGTGTGCCAGGCGATTTTAGTGCCGTCTAAGATGAGTTTTGTGTGATCTATAGCGAGGTCAGATGCTGACATTTCCGCTCCTGATTGTGGATTGATCCAGCGTAGCTTGTATTACATAATGTGTCATTACATCCCGTACCAATATTATGTCATTTGGGTTAAATCCTAGCCTATGACTGAGTTGAATTACCAAGACCTAGTAAAAGATTACTACGACAACCTCAACAATAACCTGCGCAATTTTAAGGGCGGGCCCGGCTTTTTAGAGACCTGGGTTCATGATGAGGATCATAACCGTTCGATTTTGGAAATATTGGATTTAGCTCATTCAAGTGGGATTGCCGAACTCTCGATCCGGTTGCCCGCCGACGTGTCGGGTGGCTTGGACCTGACCTGGCTGCGTTTGCAAGCCGCTGCCTATGGGTCGGTCAAACTGGACGGTACTCAACTGAAGTTTGTGGCGGGTAAGAGCGCCGGATCCGGTCTGGAGATGGGTGCTGTTGGCGAACTTTATCGCGATAATGTTCAGCGCCATAAGGTGACCAGCGAGGGAGCACTTGAGGCCAAGGGCGGTAAAGTGTTTAAAGCTCAAGACGGCGGAGTGTTAGCGGTCTTGGTGGACGATGCGGGTCTAGTTAAGGAGGCTCGCCATACGGGATTCGCCGGGCCTGTGAAGTCGGTGGTCGATGCTTTTTGTACGATTTTGAAGGGCCGTCCGCTGCAAGAAGGCGCGGAGCACGGAACGATTCGCCTGGAAACCTCATTGCGCGCCGGCGACCGTCCGGTCCGTGCTAAGGGCTTATTTACTCCGGAACTTGGCGATCCGATTTTTGCGACGCCCAATCGTTTGGCTAGAAAATTGTTTAATGAATATTTGAAATCCATGGGCAAAGGGCTGGAGCGAAATTACTGGCGCGATCCGATTCCCGCTTCTTGGATGGGTTTGACCCCCGAGGCGAAAGTGGCCGCCGCGCAGGAAATTTTATTAAAAGGTTGTGACAAGCTCGGTTTGCAAAAAACCGTGCAGGTCACGCAAATCAAACACGACACCCGTTTTGTTCTGACTTTCACGCAGGATCCCACTAAGCCGAACTTCGGCCACAGTATGATTAAGCTTGAGCGTTGGCTGCGCGGTGAACTGAAATTTGAAGTGGAATTGCAACTTGAGAGTATTGAGGACCGCAATAAACGGGTGCAGCGTTCGGGCCGGACCGAACCTACGACGGATAAAACAATTTCCGCCAAAACATAATTAAATAACTCGCCCACACCATGGGTCCATTGCGAACCATCAGTTTGCCGTCAGTTTCATAAATCATATTATGCTCGCGCAACCGCACCATGCGGTTGCCGTAAATTTTCCCGGCGTCGTAACCGGAATCTTTGTGCGGAATTTTTGCGACGTACGCCACCAAAATCCGAATCCTGCGCGCCGTCTCAGACATATTAAAGAAATGAAAATAACTATAGCCGAGCATCAGGCTGAGCAGACCCGCGTGGATGATCTGATCCAGGGGCATTCCCAAATAGGTGGCTTGGCCAATTGTAATCACGGTCGTGACCAAAATCACAATGACGGCCAACTTTTGGCGTGGGAAATTTTTTAACGCCGGAAAAATCCGGTAAACCAAAATGTGCAAGCACAGCACGGTGAATGGCGCGCCCAATCCTAAGATGGTGGAAGGAGAAATCATCAGCCTTCTCCCAGGGGAATTCCCAAAATCCGGCGGTAGGTCCAAAATGTATAACCCAATATCTGTCCGGCCAGGCTGGGTTTGCCGCTTCCGGTGTAAAGACCATCGGCTTGCAGGTCCTTCATGCGGTCGCCTTTGAGATCGAGCTCCGTGGCCAAGCGGGATTCCAATTCCTTGGGCGTCAGGCCGCCGCTGCGATGGAGAATATAAAAAATCATGACGGTAGGGCTCTTCGCCGATGCCGCTGGAAAACTCATAATGTAAGTGGAGCCTAGTGCGAGCGAGAGAATCATGCGGTCCCACGAGAGAAACGCCAGTGAATAAATCACTGGAATTAACCAGAACAACAAAAACAAAATTACGATTTGATAGGGAACGACATCATCGGGCCGGCGCAAGAGGCGCCACAAAATCACTTGGATAATCAAACAGGCGAGGAAGATGAGTAAGGTCTCAGCGTAAAGCTGCCACATTAGGGTTGAAACGCCAGCCAGCGGGGCATGTCTTCAACAGCTAAGCCGCGTGCGGTGGCGATCTCTTTGACCT
>JANMVK010000425.1:0-6293 GCA_031392725.1 Pseudobdellovibrionaceae bacterium | reverse complement strand
CCTGAATCCAAAAGTTAAAAACACGGGCGACGCTGTCGATATTGTGCTCTTCATATTGCTCCGTGCTGCTCCAGCGGCGGCGTTTGGCGCGGTCGGCGCTGGACAAACCATTCAGGTCGGCGAGAATTCGCCGGCATTGCTGTTCGGCGCCAGTTAGGGCCGGAATATCGGCTTGGTTGATTTTCACCGTGGTGAGAATGGCGGCGAGCTTTGGCACTTCTTCGCCATTGGCGAAAAAATGTTCCATAACTGAGCGCGCGCATTTTACCGCTTTGAGTGAGATGGTTTCGTTTTCAGTGGCAGACGCGGTTACGCTTCCGAACACTAGAAACACTAGGGCCAATTTCATCTTAGTCATGGGATCCCTCCTGAAATTTTTTGATGGATCAGGAGTAGTGATTCCCTAAGAGAGCTGTCAACGGGAGTTGAGTGCGCGGAACGCCAAATTGAAAATCATTCTCCCTTTTGCAATTCCGCCAGCCACTTGATCAGCTCGGGGTCATCAGGATTGGCCTTTAAGCCCTTGCGGACGATGTCTTGCGCTTGCTCGGGTTGCAGTAATGCCAACGCGACCTTGGACAAACTGATATAGCCGACCGTCAACTTGGGATCCAGCTCAACAGCCTTGCCGAAGCTCTCGCGCGCGCCCGCTAGATTTCCCAGGAGATAATGGGCGCGGCCCATATTGTACCAAGCGCGCGAGTGGAGTGGATCCATTTTCACCGCGCTGGAATATTCATCGAGGGCATCTTGGTGAAGTTGTTGCTTATCGTAAGTCGTGCCCAAGTTGTAGTGGGGAGCAGCGGACTCGGGATTTAAATCTTGCGCTTGCGCCCAAAAAGACTCCTCAGTGGCGAAGGTGCGCGCGTGCTGAAAAGCGAGCACGGCCAGCGGCGCGGACACAATCAGCGCGACCGCTGCGGCGGATTTTTTCCAAGGAATGAGGCCGATCACGCCCGCCACAAAAATACACAAAAACACATCGGGCAAATACGCCCAATGATCCGCCACCAGCGATAATTTCATATTGGGAATCGGCACCAGCCCCAGACACGGAAACAGCAGCAGCAAGTAGCACACCAGATAAATACCGAATGGGCGAAACCACTGGATCAGCGAAATCACCAAAGCCACGGCCAATAGAATAATGGCGTCAAGCCCCACTGTCCAGGCGAACAGGCTCGGCACGATATAGGGGTAGATATAAGCCAGCGGGTGGGGCCACAAAAAAGCTCCGCCATAAAATATTAAGTTCTGAATCATCAGCAGCGGACGTTGATACCAATGCAGATTAAAAACTTGGGCCGTCATCTCATTGAAGTTCTGATGATTGACCCACAACGTGACGGCGCCACTGAGCAAGCTGAGCACGAAGTACGGCGCTAGTTCTTTGAGCCGCTGTTTCCAATGTTTGCCGTCCCAATTCAGCGCGAACATCACCAGCGGCAAAAACACGCTGGAGGATTTCGCCAGCAGGGACAACGCAAAAGTGACAAGGGAAGGACTTCGCCTTCCGTCCAAAAATAAAATTAGACTGGCCAAGGCGAGCGCCGTGGAGGAGAGAGTTTTAAACTGCACGATCCAACTCACCGCCTGCACATGCAAGGGATGGACTAAGAATAACACCGCGGCCCACAGTGCCATGCGGGGCGCGAGCCGGCGCGCCAGTGCCAACACCAAAGTTGCGTTCAAGGCGTGGACTACGACATTGACGATGTGATAACCGAGGGGATTTAACCCGAACAGCTTAAAAAAGATCCAGTAGAAGGTGTAACTGAGCGGCCAGTAATCGGGTGACACAGAAAATGAATACCAGAATGGAAAGGGTGTGGTGCCGTCGACGATCACGGCGTTAGTGGTGATGTAGCCCCAGTCGTCCATGATAAATTCGCCGCGCAGGCTGGGCCAAAAAATCGCGGCGGCCAGGCCGATGAAAATTAGAAAGTAGTAACGTAGGCGCATATTCGTATTAGCGCATCACCCGGTCCAAAAGGGAAGCGGGCATCGTGTTCGCCACATAGGACAATAACTTAATTCCACGGCCGACGGGGTAGCGAATGCGTGGACTGCGGGAGAGTAAAGCGTGCTCAATGGCTTTCACCACCACGCTCACCGGTGACGAACGTTTTTCCGCGGTGCTGACCCGCTCTTGGAATTTTGCCATGGAGCGGCCGTAGATTTCTTGGATTTCCGGAGAATATTTATGCACGCTTTTTTTGGCGGTATTCAGCGATTTTTCCCAAATGGGGGTGGCAATGGGGCCGGGTTCGATCAGGCTCACAAACACGCCTTGGCGCGAGACTTCGCGGCGCAGACTGTCGCTTACGGCTTCAAATGCGAACTTGCTGGCGGAGTAAGGTCCCATAAACGGACTGGCCAAGCGGCCGGCGATGCTCGACGTGTTCACAATTCGCCCTTTGGATTCGCGCAGCAATGGTAAACACAATTGGGTCACGCGGATTTGGCCAAAGACATTCACTTCAAACTGCTGGCGCCATTCCTCCATGGTGACGGCTTCAATCGGACCGCCGATCACAATGCCGGCGTTGTTGACCAGTCCGTGAAGAATCCCGGCTTCTTTTTTTATTTGACTGATGCAATCACCGATCGATTTTTCATCCACCACATCGAGAAAAATCGGTTTCAAACCCTTCACGTTTAATTTTTTAATATCATCAAAAGATTTTTGCGAACGCACGCCGGCCCAGATCGAGTGGCCAAGCCGGGCGAGATGAACCGCGCTGGCCCGGCCGATGCCGGTGGATGCGCCTGAGATTAAAATTTCCATGAATCCCCCTTGGAAAAGAGGATTTAGATCACACAACCACCGTTAATGCAAAAGTTCCGCGGGGGGCTTTCCACCGAGGGCATTGACTAAAGCATTGAGCTGCCGCTGAGCTTCTTCCTTAGCGGCGATGGTGGCGGCGAACAAATTATTGTTTTCGGCATGAATTTGCAGCCCCATGGTTTCCGGAGCGACCAAAAATGTGACGCGGTAACCATTTTGCGCGTCGGTTTCCGGGGTCAATGCTTTAAATTCTTCGACCATAATGGACAGGGAACCCAATTCTTTTACTAACGGCGCTAAGTCCTGAGCTTCCTGGTAAAGAAAGGCGCGCTCTTCTAAGCTGGGGTTGTAGATCTTCACAAACGCCTCCCTCTAAGGTTCACTAGAACTCAATTTGAGTATTGCAAGAAGCGTGTCAAGGTGCTTCATGATCAACGCCCAGCAGGTGCATCTGGGAATAAAAATCCGCCGCTCCCGTGGGGTATCTGTGGCGGGCGTGGCGCAGGCGGAACGGCCACGGAAGGTGCTGTTGGTGTCCCTGTACTAATCGTGACCGGCGGATTTTCCGCGACCTGAGCCGAACCGAATGCGGCGGCGATGACGGAGTTAGGCGGCAGTTCGTGGCCGCCACGATAAGGTGGCAAAACTTCGGCGTTCCCGCCTAACGAGCTCATCATGCTTCGTGCGGTCTGGTAAAACGGAATGGACCTTACGCATTTGCCCTCACTTTTTGCTACGCACGTATCGGTTGAATTGTCGCTGGCACCACGAATGGCTAAAAACTTCGCACAATTTCCCCGGTTGGCGGAGGAGCCATTCCGCGCCCTTGCGCCGGCCATCATCACCACTGAATATTGCGGTTTCTTGGCCGCGCATTGCAAACCAATTTCGCGCGCCATGTAGCCGCCGTCGGAAAAGCCAATTATTTTTCTCGGCACTGCGAGGCGCGCCCCACCACAGGCGGCGGAGGCTTTAGCTTCGATTCTTTGTAACGCCACCGCGGCGCTGCCGGGTCTTTGATCGGGATTCCAGCTTCGTTCCCCTTGACCATTGTTTCCGTCCGCAAGAGGCACGGCGATGGTCATACCGGTGGTGTTAGCCAGTTGTTGCAATTGTGCGCGATTGTTGCGCTCGAGGGCTATATGGTCGCTGCTTCCCCCGAACTGGAACCAGCCATGCAAATAAATCGCGCCGACTTCCGCTTTGGGATTGTGGCTTGGGCGAATGCAAGCCGCTTGCTGCACGTTTTGCGCGTGCGCATGGTTCAAGAACAAAATTAATACTAGATGCACCACGAAAACCTCACGTTGGGTTCCTGTGTTTAGTATGTGGGATGAGGCTTTTAAAATCGTGTCAAATCGAGACAGTGTCTCAAAATGAGACACTGTCTGCGGCTATATCCAAGTTGGCGGCGGAGCTGTCTTTGAGAGCATCACCGAAATCGGTCATGGGCACATTGCAGTGGTCGCCGTAGGATTTAGAGCGCACGGCTTTGGCTTGCGCGGGAATGGTATTTTGCAGTTGTATGCTTCCCGCTTCCGGCGAGCTGGTGGCGTAGAACGAGCGGATTTTCATGCGGCGGTTGGACCCGGCTCCCACTTGCCAGCGCCCGATGTAGGAACCCATGCTATAGGCGGCGTCGAGCAGCGTGGAAATTTCCACCCGCTTGGTAAAATCTTTGAATGTGGCCGCGATGTTGGCCAAGGCCCGGCCCGCGCCGCTGTGGCCGGAGATCATCCAAGTGTTGGTGCTCGGGTTTAGTTGTTGGTCCGCCCACTCGGCAAACGCGGGAAAGTTGGCGACTAGCGAGTTGTCGTAGTCCGTGCAGTTGCCCCGGCTCATGGGAAAGATGGTGACTGAGTTGGCGAGGCCCGCTGTTAACATTTGATTGAGCAATTTATAGCGGGTCGCCATGTTGGCGGGGACGGTGCTATTGGTCACGCCACACACTCCGCGGTGGCCGTGCAAATATAAAATTAAACTTTTCGGCTGATTGAGGTTGGGTGGGATCAGCATAATCACCGGCTGATTGTACTTGGGTGCCGAGCGGAAAATGCAATAGTCGCCTTGAGCCGTCGCCGTGCATGTGGCGCCGGTAGTTTGCAATCGTTGCGCGAGTGGGCTGAGTGCTAGTGCGGCTGGCGTGAAAAATATCGCTAGAAGAACGCTATAAGTTTTGTTCATCCCCGAATGATAGTGGGAATTTGGGACGCGATAAAGCGGGATGATTTTTTAAGCCGAAACGCAGCGGCCAATAAATGTGATCTTCTACTTTGCCGATTCCGACCCGCGGCGCTTCAACTATGTCGTGTTCATTCACAAGATCGCTGGAGTTTTCAATCCACAGCCGGGAATCGGTGCACAGATCGAGCGCGTTCTCCTCGCGGCCCAAGCCCATGGCGGCGCATAACTTTCCTGGACCATTGGCCAGTTCAAGGAGCTTCGCCTCAGGGCGGTTTCTTTGCATCAGCGGGAGGCCGTCGCGCAATTCCAGCGCGCGGACAAGAACGGCTTCGGGGATTCCTTCTTCGGCGGTCACCACGTTAAAACAAAAATGATTGCCATAAATAAAATATATGTAGCTTGTTCCGGACTGTCCAAACATGGGTTCGGTTCTAGGCGTCCGCCGGTCGTTGAATGAGTGAGCCGCCGGATCGATGGCCCCAAGGTAAGCTTCGGTTTCCACAATGCGGCCGCTAAGACGGGTGCCGTTGCTTAGCCTGTGCACTAAAATCTTGCCGATTAAATGGCGCGCCACTTCAATTGTGTCGCGCTGGTAAAATTCTTTGGTGAGACGCTTCCCATTCATAGTGCCTTGTCTTATAAACACTCCATGTCGGATGCTCAAGAACGAATTCAGTTGGAACCCACGTGGAAGAACCGCCTGCTGCCGGAGTTTGATAAGCCGTATATGCGGGACTTGCGCTCGTTTTTGAAGAAGCAGCGTGAGGGAAAGAAAGTTATTTTTCCTCGGGGGTCGGAATTTTTCGCGGCTTTGAATCACACGCCGTTTGAGCGGGTGAAAGTTGTAATTCTTGGCCAGGATCCGTATCACGGCCCGCAACAGGCCCACGGTTTATGTTTTTCAGTGCGGCCGGGTGTGCAGGTTCCGCCGAGCTTAATGAATATTTATAAGGAATTGAAATCGGACTTAGGCATCGATCCTCCCAAGCACGGCAATCTGGAAAAATGGGCGGATCAAGGCGTTTTGCTACTGAACGCGACTTTGTCGGTGGAAGCCGGCAAGGCGGGCAGCCATCAGAATAAGGGCTGGGAACAGTTCACCGATGCCATCATTCACCGCTTGAATGAAGAGCGCGAGGAGATCGTGTTTGTGCTGTGGGGGAGTTACGCGCAGAAGAAGGGCGCGTTTATCGATGGTCAACGGCATTTGGTTTTGAAGGGGCCGCATCCTTCGCCGTTGTCGGCTCATCGCGGGTTTTTGGGGTGTAAGCATTTTTCGAAGATTAATGAGTATCTAAGTTCCAAGGGTCAAACGCCTATT
>JANMVK010000373.1:0-2729 GCA_031392725.1 Pseudobdellovibrionaceae bacterium | reverse complement strand
CCCATCAGGTATTTGGTTTTGACCGATTGATCATTGAGTGAACCGAGATAAGAGCGCACGCGCGCCTTTAAACTCTTGGCTTTGCCGACGTAAACGACCTTGTCCCTATCGTTTTTCATTAAATAAACGCCGGGGCTGGTGGGAAAACCACTGACCCGGACTTTGAGCTCTTCGATGTTCATTCGCCCTTGCCTTCAAGGGTCTTGGCGAACACTTGATCCACTTCGCCGGAACGCATGGACATTTCCAAAATCTCCAAACGCTTCACTTCGTCGCGGATGCGGGCGGCCTCTTCAAATTCCAATTTATCAGAGGCTTTTTTCATCTGTTTGCGCATTTTTAAAATCTGCGCCGTCAATTTGGTCGGATTGTCGGTGTAGGCCGTCAGCTTGTCGCGCAGAACTTGGTTGCGCTCTTTGCTGTCCTTGGTGACCACTTCCATGCCGTAAAGATCGAGCATGCCGTCAGCCACCGGCTTCGTGATACTGACGGGAGTGATTCCGTGCTTTTTATTATGCGCGGTCTGAACCGTGCGCCGGCGGCTAGTTTCAGCCATGGCTTTTTCCATGGATTGGGTCACACGGTCGGCGTAAAGAATCACGCGCCCGTTTATATTGCGCGCGGCCCGCCCGATGGTTTGAATCAGCGAGCGTTCGGAGCGAAGGAAGCCTTCTTTATCCGCGTCGGTGATGGCCACCAGAGAAACCTCGGGAATATCCAAACCCTCCCGCAACAAATTGATCCCGACCAGCACATCAAAAATTCCCAAACGCAGATCGCGGATAATTTCGGTGCGCTCAAGTGTGACGATATCACTGTGCAAATATTTAACCCGGACGCCGAGACCCTCATAATAAGAGGTCAAATCCTCAGCCGAGCGTTTAGTCAGCGTGGTGACCAGCACCCGCTCTTTTTTCGCGGCCCGCTCGCGGATCTCTTTGAGCAAATCATCAACCTGATGCTTCACCGGCCGCACCACCACTTCGGGATCAATCAGTCCGGTGGGCCGGATAATCTGCTCCACCACGATCCCTTCGCTGGTTTTAAGTTCGTATTCACTCGGCGTGGCCGAGACAAACACCACTTTATCCACTAGCGCCTCAAACTCTTGAAAATTGAGCGGCCGGTTGTCCAGCGCTGAGGGCAAACGGAAGCCGTGCTCAACTAAATTAGATTTGCGCGCGCGATCCCCGCGGTACATTCCTCCGATTTGCGGAACGGTGACGTGACTCTCATCAATAAAGGTCAAAAACTCATCGGGAAAATACTCAATCAAAGTGGGCGGCGGCTCGCCCGGTCCGCGGCCGGTGAAATGGCGCGAATAGTTCTCAATGCCCGGACAGGATCCCATCTCCTGGATCATCTCCAGGTCATAACTGGTGCGCTGCTCGAGTCGCTCCTTTTCGAGCGGGCGAATGGCCTGCTGGTAATAATTCAAGCGGTCGAGGAGTTCGGTGCGAATAGTGTCAACCGCCACCTTGTTGCGCTCATCGGTGCTGATGTAATGACTGCCGGGATAAATCGCGACCTGATCGAGTTCCTGCAGAATTTTTCCGCGCAACGGATCAATCCAAGCCACCCGGTCGATAAAGTCCCCGAAGAATTCCACCCGCACCGCGCGCTCATCTTCATAGGGCGGAAAAATCTCCACCACATCGCCGCGCACCCGGAACGTGCCGCGGTGAAAATCAATATCGTTGCGCTGATAACGGATGCGGACCAATTCGCGCAGGAATATGTCGCGGCGGATTTCCTTGTTGGAGATAATGTGAATCATCATCCCCTCATAGGCCTCGGGGCTGCCCAAACCGTAGATGCAAGACACGCTGCTGACGATAATCACATCGCGCCGGTCAAATAGCGAGCGCGTGGCCGAGTGGCGCATGCGATCGATCTGCTCGTTGATGGCGGAATCCTTCTCAATGTAGGTATCGCTCCCGGGAATGTACGCCTCGGGCTGATAGTAGTCGTAGTAGCTGACGAAATACTCCACGGCATTGTGTGGGAACAATTCGCGGAACTCGGAAAACAACTGAGCGGCTAGAGTTTTATTGGGCGCTAGAATCAACGTCGGCAGATTGAGCTGATTGATGGTTTGGGCCATGGTAAAAGTTTTGCCCGAGCCGGTCACACCGAGGAGCGTTTGATGGCGCACGCCCCGCCGGATGTTATCGACGATATCGCGAATGGCTTTGGGCTGGTCACCGGCGGGTTCGAATTGAGTCACTAACTGAAATTTCCCGCGCGGCACTTTAGGTTGCGGCGAGTTCATTTGGCGACTTCCCACTCACTTCCTTGGGCGCTGTCTTGAACGGCAATGCCCATTTGCAATAATTGGTCGCGCAGCACATCGGCTTTAGCAAAATCTTTGGCGGTTCGGGCTTGCGCCCGCTGCTCGACTAATAAATTGATGTCTTCCCTTTTTAGCGACTTTTTATTCAACAACATATCATCCAAAAACGTTAAGAATTGCGCCGGTGGCTCACTGTAAAGGCTCATCAGTCCACCAAACCAGGCGGCAAAAGACAAGAAGGCCTTAGCCACCGCGGATTTCTTGGGACTCACGGGGCCGGGCGTACGCACCACATTATTAAAAGCCCGCACCACATCAAACAAACTGGCCAGCGCTTCAGGCGTGTTCACATCGTCATCGAGACTCGCCTCGACTTCGGTTCTGGCCTTGGCCACGATCTTAGTGAAGTCATCGGGGGTCTTGGCGTCGGCGAAGG
>JANMVK010000348.1:0-2735 GCA_031392725.1 Pseudobdellovibrionaceae bacterium | reverse complement strand
GATGAAGGGCGAGTTCAAGTTTATTCCCGCGAGTCCGGCCAAGTGCGATGTTGGCATCGATGGGGAGTTCGCCTACGATAAATTTCCGGTTCCGCAATTTTTTTTAAGTTTTGGCATGGAGGTTATGCTCCAGCGAATGGCGGGGCGGTTGCGCTCCTATTCCGAGGGGCTTTTTAACAAGAAAGGCGGCGGCTGATGAGAGGTACGCAAGAGCAGCGGCGCTTTCCGCGAGTGAATATTTCCACCGACATGGCGGAGAGCCGCAGCGAATTGGCCGCCCACATTACCTGGCCCAATCTGGAAATGTCGATGGTCACCGACTTGAGTTACCGCGGTCTGGCCGCGCGCCGGCCCGGATTGTTTCCCTTCGCGGCTCAACAGACCGTGGAAGTGCATTTGTCACTCGGGGTCGCGCCCTCATTTAAAGTTCAGGCGCGAATTGTGTGGTTCAAGTTGGACTCCGTGGGCGTGGAGTTGCACAACATTCCGCCCGAGGGTCATTTGTCGATGATGGACTATCTTGACGCCAAATTGCTCGGCAGCTCGCTGAGGCCGGTGCAAACGGCGTTGTTTGACCGCTCTTCCACCTTTGATTTTTGGATGCAGGGTCCCGGGGGCAACCACGTGTTTGTGTGGATGAAAACGCCGCTTTTGGTCGATCAGGTGCATGTCGACATGGGTGAGGACAGCGTGTTCTTTATGCGGGAGAAAAAACTTCCACAACTGTCGCCTAGAGAACGAAAAGCGATGTTGATCCTGTCTCAGATGGACAAACCCAGCCTGCCTATGGAAGAATTTGTTCGCTCAATCGCCGCAGGTGCCGCCCTTTCGGGCGGCTAGTTAGCCGCCCACGGGCGGCCCCTGCGGCTCGCACCTGGAGTTTGATTTTTGCTGGACGCTTTTCATTACGACCGCCGAGTGGCTTTTTCCGACACCGATGCCATGGGTGTTACTCATCACGCCAATTATTTGCGCTTTTGTGAAGAGGCCCGTGTGGCGTGGATGCGCGCGCGGGATTTATCGGCCACCCACTTCCCCCACACCGATCACGTTTTGGCCCTGTTGCATTATCAAGTTTGGCACATGAAGACGTCTACTTTTGATGATGCTTTGCGGATCTTCCTGCAAGTTAAGCGGAAGGGTTTGAAGATTTATTTTCAATATGCCATGTACAAAGGGGACGCGCGGATTTGTGAAGCCGAGACGCTGCACATTCCGGTGGACGGCGATTTGCGCCCGGTGCGGCCGTCGGAATCGTTAAATAAAGTTTTGGAGAAAGAAAAATGGACAGAAACCTGGCTCTCGAATTCGTAAGAATCACTGAAGCGGCGGCCTTGGCCTCGGCCCGCTTTATGGGCCGCGGAGATGAAAAGGGCGCGGACCAAGCGGCGGTGGATGCCATGCGGAAGGCGTTCGACTCGGTCAATATCGACGGCACCGTGGTGATCGGCGAGGGCGAGCGCGATGAGGCGCCCATGCTTTACATTGGTGAGAAAGTCGGGCGCCGCGGGCCAGATTCACCGGCGATTGATATTGCCTTGGATCCTCTTGAAGGCACCACCATTTGCGCGACCGGTGGAGTCGGCGCGATTTCGGTGATCGCGGTCGCGGAGCGCGGAAATTTTTTGCACGCGCCCGACACTTACATGGAAAAAATCGCCTGCGGCCCGCGCGCGCGCGGAAAAATTTCTCTCGATAAATCACCTGAAGACAATGTGCGTGTGGTGGCCGATGTGTTGCAGAAACGCGTGGAAGATGTGTGCGTGGTGATTTTGGACCGGCCCCGCCATAAAGACTTAATCGAACGCATGCGTAAGATCGGCGCGCGCATCCGCCTGATCGGCGACGGCGATGTGTCGGCCGGAATCGCGCCCTGTTGGGAAGACTCCGGCATCGATTTGTTAATGGGCATCGGCGGCGCGCCGGAAGGCGTGATCACGGCGGCCGGCAATAAATGTTTAGGCGGGGATTTCCAGGGCCGTTTGAAATTCCGCAATGACGGCGAGCGCGAACGCGCGATTAAAATGGGCATGAAAGATCCCGACCAAACTTTAAAAATGGAAGATCTGGCGCGCGGCTCGGTGATGTTTTGCGCGACCGGTGTGACTGATGGCCCCCTGTTAAAAGGCGTGGTGTCCTTACCGGGCAACCGCGCCCAGACCCACTCAATTGTGATGCGCTCTTTGACCGGTACCGTGCGGAGGGTTGAGGCTTCGCATAACTTTAATATTAAAGCGAGTCTCTGATGGCGGTTATCGAGCTTAAATGTTTTCATTGCGGCTCGGAGTTAAAATACACAGACCGCATCGGTCTGCGCGAAGAATGCGCCACTTGCAAAAACGATGTTCACTGCTGCAAGAACTGCCGCTTTTACGATCCCAAAGTCTATAACGAATGCATGGAACCCTCGGCCGAGGTTGTCCGCGAAAGGCATCGTGCCAATCATTGCGAGTATTTTCAGGCGGGCAGCGCCGCCGGCGGGGGCGGGAAGACTAAAGAAGATCTGATGAAGGCAGCTGAGGCTTTATTCAAAAAAAAGTAAGGAGGGACTCTGTTTAAACTGAGTCCGTGCTAGTCACAGCGGATACGGATGCGCGATGTGCGGCCATCCATGAGCGGGCTGCCTTTTGATCATCCTGATCAAAAGGTTTTTTCTGGAAAACTCTCATTCAGCCTTTTTTCATTCCGAATTTTTTACCTCTCCACGCCCGGAAGGCGGGGAGAAAGGCCCTCAC
>JANMVK010000336.1:0-3075 GCA_031392725.1 Pseudobdellovibrionaceae bacterium | reverse complement strand
AGCACAAGCTTGGGTACTTGCGCGATAAAAATACCAGCTCCACGGAGTTTAGGGATTTGGTCAAAGAGATCAGCCGCATTCTGGCCCATGAAGTGATGCGCGATTGGACCGATATGAAAACTGTGGATATCGAAACACCTTTGGCCAAAACCAAAGTGCAGCGCATTCTCAACGCGCCCGTGGTGGTGAGCATTATGCGCGCCGGAAACGGCATGCTCGACGCCGTGTTGTCGATGATTCCCTTCGCCTCGACCGGATTTATCGGAATTTACCGCGACAAATTTATTAACAGCACTGTGGAGTATTATTTTAAAATGCCGAGCGATATTAAAGGCCGCATGGCGATTTTATGCGATCCGCTGGTCGCGACCGCCGACACTGCGGTGGCCGCCATCGAGCGGCTGAAGAGTTACGAAGTGGGACATATTAAAATTCTCACGATCCTGGTCAGCGATTTCGCGGTGAAGCGCATTCAGGAGCTGCATCCGGATGTGCAGATCTACACGCTGAATGTGGAAACCGAAATGAACGAACTGGGTTATTTAGTGCCTGGCCTGGGAGATGCCGGTGACCGTCTCTATCAAACAAAATAAAAATATGACCATCATCGGCGTGGCCGGCGGCAGTGGTTCGGGGAAAACCTACTTCGCCAGCCAGTTGCAGGAGCGGCTCGGCCAAAACCGCTGTGAAATTGTCTATCAGGACAGTTTTTATATCGACCAATCGGCGAAGTTTGATTTTGACGGCGGTTCGGTCAACTTCGACCATCCGGCGAGCATTGATTTTCGCCTGCTCGCCGAGTGCCTGGAAAAATTAAAAACCGGCAAACCCGTGGAAATTCCGATTTATGATTTCGGCACGCATTCCCGCAAAAAAGAAACCGCCACCGTGCGCGCGCGGCCGGTGATCCTGGTCGATGGCATTTTAATTTTCCACGACGCCCGGGTCAGAAAATTATTTGATGACCTGATATTTTTCGACACACCCGAAGACCTGCGCTACCAGCGCCGTCTCGAGCGCGATGTGCAAGAGCGCGGCCGCACGGCAGATGGCGTGCGCAATCAGTTTTTAAGCCAAGTAAAGCCCATGCATGACAAGTTCGTCGAGCCGTCCAAGCAATATGCTTCAACAGTGGTGACCGAAGCAGGCGAGCTCGAGGATGTGCTGTCGGCATATATGAACCGGCTGGAGTGAAGTTTTGGGACTGCCTGGCTGGCGGTAGTTCAATAACTACCGTGCGCCCACTGACGGTTTCCGTCGCAAATCCATAAACTCCCGCCCAAATTCAATTTCGGCCATAAGTTGATTATGCCCGCGGCAAAGACAGCGTAAATTGCTTGGCTCATCACCGCCGCCGAGCGCGCGCGGCACTATGTGATCAATCTCCAGTTGGTATCGACTGCCGCAAACCCGTTTTGTAATTGGATCAACAAAACCACACTTCGCTCCGGCTTTTTGAATTAAATCGCAGCGCACCTGAGCGGTGCCGCGCTGCGGAGTCGCTACGAGGTGAGGTTTGCATAGCTGTGCGAATGAAGGATTTTCGGCAGCCAATTTCTGAGCTAAGGGCCGATTGTTTTTTTGCTGCTGGGGTTTACGCAACGGATCTTTGCGTTGATTGTGCTCTGTCGCCAATCGCACAATGACCTGACCCCAGGTGGCTCCTGGCAAAGCATGAGAGAGGAGTTCGCGTGCGCGGTTTACTTCCAAGGCCTCCTCCGCATTGAGTTCAATAAATAATCCGAGCCCGCCGCCGTGCTTGTGGACCAATTTCTCGACCGACTTCACGCCGTCAGGAAACAGCGCATTCAATTCGCGCTCCGCCGCTTCGGATGTTTTTCCTGCGATTTTACCTATCGCGGCTTTCTTATCAGAAAGCTTAATTTTTTGACCTGTAGTTTTCTGTTGGGCACGAATGGCCTTTTGCGTTTGCCAAAGCGTAGTCAAATTCACAGTGCCACTTTCTATCTTACTCGCGACCTCCGGCATCTCCCGCAGCAGGCGAGCAGCCTGTATCCGCCGGTTAGCGGCGCCACCGGAATAGCCATGGCCCCGGATCAGCCAGTCATAAGTATCTTTAAATCCACGCTCGAGCGGCAACCGCTGATGTTCCGCCAGCTGAACCAGCTCCAAAACCCGTCGGGTAATCTTGCGTTCGGTTTTCAGCACTACAGTCATTTCCTCATCGATTTCTAAATTGGTCATCAGTCCCCCACGAAGAAAAAGTAAAGTAGCATTGTGTTTGGCCTTCGCACACATATTATTTGTTTAGCAATGAGCATCAAATATTTTCAGAAAAAGTTATTTTCAAAAACGATTTTTTCAAACAAAGACAGAGTTCTCACGCATTAGTTATAAAATACTTAGATTTTGGGAGAAAATCTCGTCTCCGAGGGGCTCATCTGTTGTGCGCGAAGATTGTCCATCCATGAGAGTGCCAATCCTTCGCCGTCCACGGCGAAGAATGAAAAGATAAAAATCCGATTTAATTATCTTCCGGCGGCTGGATGCCGGCGGAATGCCACTCTCACGGACGGAAGGTTTTTGCGGACATCCAGATGAGGCTTTCGGAGACGGGAGTCGCTTCAGTTGGGCCAATGGATTTTCGAAAGCGAGTGGTGCTGCGCTGCGGAGTCGCTACGAGGTAGATTAGAGTATAAAGTTTTATGGCATGGTCTATTAAAATTTAGTAAATTTGGCGGAGTTCAGGTTCCTGCGGATTCCGAAGGAAGATCTGACAACTGTTCCGGAGATAAAATCTTGCGAAGCGTGATCACGGTTAACAGTTTGTCTTCCACTTTTCCCACGCCCAGAAAATAAGCCCGGTCCGTGCCTTGGCCATGAGCTGCGGCCCGGCGCTCGAGATCCGCTTCCACAATCACCGTCACTGAATGAACTTTGTCGACCACCGCCGCCAGCGGTCCGTTGTCGGTCTCAAAAATTAGTAAAGCCACGGGTTTGTCGCTGCCTTTGATATTCAAGCGTTCGCGCAGATCCATCACGCCGACAATTTCAGATGGCCTGCTGCGACCGAACGTTCGCCGCGACGCACTTCGCGCTCTGGTCGGCGATCAT
>JANMVK010000532.1:0-2206 GCA_031392725.1 Pseudobdellovibrionaceae bacterium | reverse complement strand
TTCAGTTCGAGCCGTTCGCGGTCCAGCTTGTCAAAGAAGTCATGCTTGTCGCGCAAATCGCTGATGAATTGCCAGTTTTTAGCCTCGCCCATCTCGGAGGCCTTCAAGTAATAGCGGGCCGAGGTCGTCATAAAATCGTTTTTTTCTGAACCTGAAGCTTTATCCGAAAACGTCTCTGACGCGGCATAGCCTCCAAAGGTAAAACGGCCGTCGATCTCGGTGGCCCAAGCGGAACTATGCGCGGCCAAGACTCCCACGAGTCCGGCAAAAATCCACCGCGGCTTCCGTTGACGATTCGCTTGCAAGTTCCCCCGCCTTGGGCGCTAATTGAATAATAATGACAACATACTTTTCCACGCTCGTACAACATTTGAATCGAAATCCTGTATTTCGTTTTTTATCGTCGGTGAAGTTGGCCGTGCCTTTGATGTTGTTGATGATCACTACAGTCGCGTGGGGCACCATCGTCGAAAGCAAATACAACGCCGAGATGGCCAAAATCGTGGTTTACGACTCCACCTGGTTCTCCATCATGCTGATTGGATTGTGGATCAATATTTTCTCCGCGGCCCTGTCGCGGTTCCCGTGGAAGATTCATCAATTGGGTTTTGTCACCACTCATGCGGGCATGCTGACTTTGTTGGTGGGCGGGATGATCACGGGCAAGTATGGGATCGATGGCACTTTGGCCGTCACCGAGGGCCAGGCCGAGGACAAAGTCGCGCTCAGCCGGTTGGTGATCGGCGTGGCGCCCGAGGGATCGGCCAATTATCAAACCGTGGAAGTGAAGCGGGTGTTGACTGAGGAGCGCGATTTTTCTGGGCTCAATCAAGTTTTTAAGCATTTATTGACGGTGAGTTCCTATATTCCCTTCGCCGAATTCAGTTCGACCTATGAATCCAATGCCCAATCGGCGAATGTGGGTCTGCAGTTCAATTTAAAGTCGCAATTTTTTAATGTCTCCGAGTTTTTGCACTCGAGTTTGAATCCAAGGAAGCAAATGGGCCCGGCGACTTTGGAATTGGTCACCGGCGACACCAGCCGGATGCCGGACCGCAAGCCTTCCAAGCAGGAGTCAAAGCCCGCCGTTAAAAAACCGGTGACCACATCCTCGGTGGATATCATGGATATGAAAAGCGGCAAAGTTTTGCAGACGGTCAGCGTCGGCAAACTGAGCCAGGGAGTTCGCGTCGGCAATGTGCTGGTCAAAGTGAAAACCGTATTTCGCAACGCCTCGGTGTCGGCCAATAAATTAGTCGACAGCCCTGAGCCGGGAAACAATCCGGCGCTGGAGCTGAGCGTGATTGAGGACGGAGTGGAACACCGTGAAGTTTTGTTCGCGCGCTTTCCCGACTTTTCCATGTCAAAAAATCCGGACCGGAAATTGAAATTTGCCTATAAGGCCGCGGGCACGGATCCCGCGGAAGCGCCTCCCACGGGTGGTGAGGGCGGCTCCAATCTGGTCCGCTTCACTGTCGATCCGAAAAATCCTGAGCAGGCTCTGGTGGAACTATTTAAAGAGGGAAAACCGGTCCTGCACCAGCTCGCGCGCGCGGGTGAAGTGGTGCAAACCCCGTGGATGGGCATGCAGCTGACCATTGGTTCGATCGTTCCCGGCGCGGAGCCGAAGGATTCGGTTAAGGCCATCGAAGCGCCCCAGCGGGAAAATCTCCCTACAGGCGCGATGCAAATCAAATTGGCCGGCTCCGATGAGCAGGTGTGGCTGCCCGAGGGAGAAGTGCGCACCATTCAAAGCAGCGGACGGTCGTACTCGGTATATTTTGGCCGCAAGATTCACCGGCTGCCGTTCCGCATTGAGCTGGAAAAATTCTCCAAAAAAGATTACCCCGGCACCGAAACCGCCATGAGTTTTGAAAGCGACATTAAAGTCACGGGTGATACAGCCACCCGCACGATCAGTATGAATGAACCCATGTACCGTGACGGCTTCACTGTTTATCAATCCAGTTATCAAATTAACCCGAATGGCCCGGCCACTTCGATTTTTTCCATCAACCGCGATCCCGGCCGGCCGCTGACCTACCTCGGCAGTTTGATTTTGTGTTTAGGAATTGTGACCTTTGTACTTATGCGCTCCAGCTATTACCGCCGCTGGAAGGGAGCCCCATGATCCGGCTTGGTATTTTATCTTTTGTTTTTTGGACCATGGGCGCGTGGGCCCAGGCCGACACCGCGATGACCGGCG
>JANMVK010000258.1:0-6614 GCA_031392725.1 Pseudobdellovibrionaceae bacterium | reverse complement strand
TCGGTGAACTCGTGGCTTTGAAATATGAGGATTGCGATCTAACAAATCGCCGAATCCACATTTTCAAAACCAAGGAGCTTAGAAATTGTGAGATTGTCGAGCGAACAAAAGGTGGCTCGGCCCGTTGGTTAGGTATGAATGAGGAATGTCATGAGGCGATTGCTGAACATCGAAAGACTTCGAAGTATAGCGGCCATGGCGACTTCATTCTTCACCGGGCTGATGGAGAGTCGATGGACACTCGAACTCTTCGCGACGCTCACCGTAGAGTGTGCAAAAGGGCTAAGCTTAGACACATCCGAGTTCACGATTTGCGCCATACGTTTGGCAGTCACTACATGATGAATGGCGGAAGCTTGAATGACCTTCAAGCTATCTTAGGCCACTCATCACCTGCGATGACTCAGAAGTATGCGCACATGGCGCCCGGCTATTTACAGTCAAAAGCGGGCGTAGTTCGGATCGGAAAGAACCTCTGCCACAATTTTGCCACAATTGCTAAACAATCAAAGTTGAGCTTGGTCCGATGACCAAATTCTCAACTTCGATTTTTTAAGTAATTTTAGGTATTTGTGGTGCCCCGGGCCAGACTTGAACTGGCACGACAGTGTGACCCGTCTCAGGATTTTAAGTCCTTCCGCCCCGATTTCTTAAGGTTCAGTTATGACTCATATTTTTTAATTAACCCGATGGCTTGAGAAATCTTCTTAAAGTCGCCGAATACCGTGAAGTACCGTGAATATCCCGGGCGTTGACACGTCAGTGACACAGCAAAAGGTGTGTCACTGTGTCAGTCGCCCTGGAGTTTGAACGTAAACATTTGACTTGAGATCATATTTTGTGTACACATTATTATGCTGTTTGTGCAATGGGATCCCAAGAAGGCCCAATCAAATCTGAGGAAACATGGGATTTCTTTCGACGAAGCAGCCACGGTCACCTTTGATCCGGAGGCGCTGTTAATTCCGGATTCAGCTCATTCGTCCACTGAGGTGCGATTGATGCTGATTGGACATTCTGAGGCTCAGCGCATTTTAACGGTCGTGTTTACGTACAGGAGTTCAAAAAATCATGAAAAAGAGATTTATCGAATTATCAGCGCAAGACCTGCAAGCACGACTGAGAGGAAGGCCTATGCCGAAGCGGCCCCAGCCAAGGGATGAAGAAATTGATTTTTCGGATATCCCTGAGTTGACGCCCAGCCAACTTAAAAAAGCGCGAAGGGTCGGCCGACCGTTAATTGGATCCGCGCCCCGCAAGGACATTCATATTCGGCTGGATCCCGAAGTTTTAGAAAAACTCAAAGCTAAGGCCAAGAAAAAGGGCGTTAAATATCAATCATTGATTAACGACATTCTCAAAAAGGCCGTATGAGGCGAGATGAAATCTAAACGCGGAAAAAAGAATTATGTGGTTGCACATACGCCCGAAGCACTCGCTCAGGCCCTCGGTCTTGACTCCCCTGTCGATGCCGCCCTTATTGAATAAAAAGCCCGTCTGTCTACATTGAATCCGCCGTCGAAACACCAAAGTCCAAGTTTGCAGTCACTTGGTCGAGCGGCTGAAGCGGATGCGCAGTTTAACCATGAACATTTGATAGGAAACCGGTGGCGATTGAAAATAAGAGTATTCACTGATCACGTCAAAGAAGCAACGGGAGCGAAAGGCCCGCGGCCGCTGCACCAAACCCGTTGTTGGTAGTCCTTTTATAAGTGCCAAAATATGTGAACGAGTTGTAGGGATCATAGAAAATTAAGTCGCCGCCCTCGATTTTGACAAACAACCAATTTTTTGCCTTCGAAAACGGATAGTATTCGAATGCCAGACCCGCACCTATCAATTTAAAATCGACGTAATTGACGCCATCGCCGATGTGCCGATCGCCTCCGAAAACCTCCACACCCATATAGACGTTATCCGAAAAGAAGCTGTTCCACATTGCACCATGATGATATTCCTCATTTTTTCCGCCATGCGAAGTGAGCCTATCGTAATCATCGCCGAGACCACCTTGGAGTTTGTGGTGGGCCGGATAACCCATCCCAAGCAGGTCAATGGCAAAGTGACCGTAGGCCCATGCGGGAACGGCGAAAATTGTTAAAAGTGCGAGCGAAGCGGCTCTAAGCATTAGAGCGGCTCTACCAATACCATCTTGGCAACCGTCAAAGTGAACGTCATGTGATCCCCCTCAAAAGAGCATACCAAAACAGAGCAAGACCATGAATCATAAGCAAACAAATTTGTTAGAGATTGGACGTCAGCCAGCCTTAAGGCCACAGCCAGTTTATCTAACTATAAACAATGCACACGCATAACGGAATTAGAGATTATGAGTTGGTCGAAATCAGGAGCTAAAAACATCATGGCCTATCCAATATTTTCCTGTTTTGAACGTAGGGTTTTGATTGGGGGCATTTTTGTCTTACTGACGAAAACCAAAAATTGAACTCACTCAATTCTTCGCCTGGCAATCAACAAAATGGTCAGCTTCCCTACCACCCGCCGGTCCTCGTGCACCGGTCGCAACTTTTAAGGTTTGGCTCCATTTTGAAGTGAAGATCTTCAGTTCGTAGGCATTTCCCTTGAGAAAATTGAACGCCAACGAATAGTAACCATCCCGGTCCGTATAGGCCGTTTCAATTACCTTTCCATTTACCAAAAGGTCGACTTGCGCGTGATGAATCGGAACCTGATCAATCCCCGGATTGCACTGCACCCGTCCTCGGAGCGTCCGCGCCTGCGTACGTTCGCCGATGGGTATAAATCCAATGCCCGACTGGCTTTCATAGGCGCCGCCGTTAAGACTCGATAAGAAACTGTCGTCTGATGCCTTTGGATCGGACCGGCAAGCCGACACAAGACCGATTACAAAAATAATTTTGGATAGATGTTTCAAAGGGCGAAACCGCATGCAAACTTATCGGCTCTCTTCGCTAGTCACTTTAAAACTCGAACGGACCGTTTCAAATCTTTTCGGAGCAGCGTAAGTTCTTTAAGAAGGCGTGGCCGGTCGCTTTGAAGAAGAAAGTCAGTTACTATTTCGGCGTCCAAATCTAAAAAATGCATTAGCGGCCCAAGTGTTTTTTTAGTTGGGATTGCAATATCCCTTTCCCAATCGCTAATCTGCTGACCGGTACGAAACTTGAATTTTTTGGCGAGCCCAACCTGTGTTAGATCTACCTTTTCCCGGCAGGATTTGATGTACTCGCCGAGACTTTTCCACATTTTGAATGTACTCACGCTGCTTCCCAGCTCCTCGATTTTCCACAGGCATTCCGTTGTTGTTACTAAAAATCGGAGTTACTGAACTAAACTTGAATAATATGTGTCCAACTAAGCACCAGAATGAGCCAAAAATATATATTCTTAAGTGATTTCGCGAGCGCAGACACGCCGCTGTCCCTTTTAAACTAAGGACCATTTTGACACACTCTACTTTGATCCAGGATCTTAGCCGACAAGTAATGTGAGAAAAGAGGGAGTCTTCGCTCTCTTTTTAATTCCAGTGGCACGTTTCTGAAGGGATTAAATCATGGCTCCAATGTCGCGTTCGAATATCTTACGGGTGATTTCCGTGCCGTGGCGCCTTGAAATGAGACATCTACGCTGGATCGTTGGTTTTGCACTATTTTTTAGCACGTCTTTAGCAGCGGCTACACAAACCTCCAACAACAATCTTACTGCCCAGTTTTCCTTTGCGCCTTCGACAGCTATTGCTCCACAGCTTATGTTCTTTGAGGCCTCCTCAAATCTGGGAAATAACGGCAACAAACGTTACGCGTGGGACTTTGGCGATGGAGGCAAAGCTTCCGGACGCTTTACCGGTCACTTATTTATAAGCCCTGGCTCCTATATCGTAACTCTTAAGGTTTTCGATGGGCCAGCAACGGCAACACTGCAAAAGACTATTGTTGTTAAACCTAGCCTTCCTCCTATCGCAGCCTTTAGCTCGAGCCAAACTTCATTTGCTTCCAACAACTTAAATGTTCATTTTGATGCATCTGCCTCACAGGATCCCAATGGAATAGGCCTTTTTTACCAATGGAATTTCGGAGATTCCGTCAGCCATGGCGACGGTGATTGGCGCGGGTGGTTCGACTCCATCCTTTCCGTTCTTTTAGGCATTAAACATTCTCAAAAAATTGTGGATCATAAATATCGAAATCCCGGCGCATATGTTGTCTCGTTGACGGTGTTCAATTCTAAAGGGCAGAAATCAAAAATCACCAAAACGATCAACGTAGTTCTAGATCAAGCTCCGACTGCAGTTCTCAAACTTGTTTCGGGAAGCTCGGGCATAGCGCCGTTCATGGTGACCTTTGATGGTAGCGCTAGCACAGGTCCTTCGGGAGCTTCATTAAACTACAAATGGGAATTCGGTGACGGCAGTCCGAATTCCACTATCGCCTATGTCACACACGAATTTCAGACACCGGGTTCCTTCACGGTCAAACTAACAGTCTCTACTCAATCTGGGTTGAGCAGTTCAAAAAATGCACTGGTCACAGTGCTGGCACCGCCGATCGTGCCCGATCCTGTGACTCAGGCTCCGGCGTTGCCGCCCACTCTCGCGAAGAGCTTGGGCGATCAGTTAAGTTTTTTGTTCGAAGGACCCAATGCCATTCAAAAAAACGTTGTAGCTAACTCGATTGACAAATCGACGGCGGGCCTCGTGCGAGGTCGAGTTCTCGATCAAAATGGTCAGGCGCTTTCAGGAGTCAAAGTCGAAGTCCTTGAGCAGCCTCAAGTAGGAAGTTCATCGACTC
Organism: Pseudobdellovibrionaceae bacterium; assembly: GCA_031392725.1. Classification (GTDB taxonomy): domain Bacteria; phylum Bdellovibrionota; class Bdellovibrionia; order Bdellovibrionales; family UBA1609; genus JALHOQ01. The sequence goes on along the minus strand of JANMVK010000258.1, from coordinate 1,848 downwards.
GTGTAAACGGAATCTATGACCTCGTGTTAAATGGCGGCGGAGATTACACCATTAAGTTTAGCCGAAACGGTTATTTCTCGGCCCAGCGAAGAGTTACAATCACAGCTCGAGTAACTCCAACTCTGTCCGACGTAGTCCTGCTTCGACCCGATCCAAATTTAACCGTGGTTGCTCTGAACTCGAGTCAAAGTCAGATGGCAAAAGGCTCTCTGGTTCAAGACTCCGCTGGATCGCGCACAGGCACGATTCTTCTTCCGGCGGCCACATCAGCTCAACTTCGTATGCCAAGCGGCGCGATGATTTCGGTTCCTCAACTTTCATTGCGCGTGACCGAGTACACAGTTGGAGCCAACGGCCCAGCCCGGATGCCGGCGTCGCTCCCACCTCAATCTGCATATACATATGCGGTCGAGGTGAGTGCGGATGAAGCCATTTCCCTAGGCGCGGATCATATCGAACTCTCCAAGCCCGCGGCCTTTTATCTCGACAATTTCCGTAATATTCCGGTCGGTTTCGCCGTGCCGGTGGGGACCTACAACACGCAAAAAGGAGCATGGGTCGCAGAGCCATCAGGCAAAGTGGTTCAGGTTTTAGCGATCCAAAACGGTAAGGCTTCTTTAGATGTTGCAGGGCAAGGTCAAGCTGCATCCGCAAGCGAACTGCTTGCAATGGGCGTGACCGATGACGAGCTTACGCAATTGAGCACTCTTTACCCCGTCGGGAAGTCTTTATGGCGGGTTTCCCTGAATCACTTTTCCGCGATCGATCTTAATTTTGCAAAGGGCGAACAGCCCACGGTCAAAGATGATGCTCCGCCTAAAAAAGACGACCCGCCACAAGATCCTCCTCCTAAAGAATGTGAGGCGTGCACGATTGACTATAGCCGCCGGACCATGACCGAAGAAATGGATTTGCCAGGGGTTTCTTTTGGTCTCGTGTACTCCACAGACCGACAGTATGGATATCGCGAAGCCAATAACTATGAGCTTTTTCTTGTTGGGAGTACTGTTCCGCAAGGCCTGACAAAAATCACGATCCAAACCGACGTTGCAGGGCGTACGTTTAGCGAGTCACTAAATCCTTCGACAAATTTGAACTATAAATTTCAGCTTTGGGATGGTCGCGATGCCTACGGGCGGCTGCTCTCGACCCAAGCTCAAGCGACAATTACCACTTCCTATGAATTTCAGAATATTCCGACGACTTATGAAGTCTGTAAGGAATTTATTTTTGGCGGTATAGGCCAAAATACGACCTCATGTGTGAGTTTGCCTACCGTAATTCCCGCTCACACCGACGTGAAATCTTTTGAGGCTACCATCGGCCCGAGAACCGCGGGATCCGCGCAGGCGATTGGCGGATGGCAACTAAATATTCAACATTTTTTTGATCCCGTTTCAAAACTTCTCTTAAAAGGCGACGGCAGTTTTTCGCAATCCCAAAAGCTAGGCTCAAAGCTTTCAGTGTTGGCAGGAAACCTGACTCAAGGAACAACAGTGGCTGATGGCCCGACGGTGTCGACAGGTCTGCTTGGACCGCGCGGAATCGGTTTGTCCGCCGACGGCACGGTTTATTTTGTAGATGGCTGCTGTACGATCCGAAAAATTAAGAACGGGCAGATAATTCGAGTTGCGGGCACAGGTGTCATTGGCTATAGCGGCGATGGTGGCTCTGCACTAAATGCCACATTCGGTGGAATTGGCCGACTGAGTTTTTCAGGAGACGGCTCACTTATTTTTACCGACTCAGATAACAATGTCATTCGCAGCATTGATGCGGCGGGAGTTGTGCGCACGATTGCTGGTCAGGCTACTGCAGGCTACAGCGGCGACGGTGGGCCGGCGACAT
>JANMVK010000255.1:0-1239 GCA_031392725.1 Pseudobdellovibrionaceae bacterium | reverse complement strand
TAGCTCACGGACGGCGTGAATTCCCACCACGCAGCGGCCGGGCGGAATGTTGGACTTTTGCGCTTGGGCCTGCGGCTGACGAATTGGTGGTTTTGTGTGGCCCCGTTGCGGACCTCTAGAGTTTTTGAATTTCTTCATAGTAAGCCTTCGCCGCGAGCGCGGGCTCGAGTGCATCGTAAATGGGCCGGCCGACCACCAGAGCCGAGGCTCCCCGCTTAAGCGCGGTCGTGGGATCGCTGACCCGTTTCTGATCTCCCCGGTCTTCATGACTGAGGCGCACTCCAGGCGTCACTAAATAAGCATTGGGAAATTGACCGCGCAAACTCTCGACCTCATCGGGTGAACACACGATGCCGCTAAGCCCGCAGTCCATGGCCATTTGCGCGAGGGTGCGGGTTTGTTCCGCAATCGGTATATGGCGGACCATGGCCGGCAAAGTCTCTTGTTTGAAACTGGTGAGCACCGTCACGGCGAGAATGCGAAACGGCCGCGTCTGGCACAGACTCTCCTCCAGCCCCGCCAGCATGGTGAGCGCTTCCGGTCCCGCTTGCGCGTGCACCGTGCAAAAACTGGCTCCCACCTCGAAGGACGCTCTCACGGCGGCTTCCATGGTGGTGGGAATGTCGAAGTATTTATTGTCGATAAACATATTGCCGTGGCGGGCGACTTCTTTAAGGAACGGTTCGCCGTAACGTAAGGCCAGGCGCGGACCGACTTTAAAGCCGCCGACGAAAGCGCGGCATTGCTTGATCAAATTCATCGCCGACTGGTCATCGTCGACATCGAGCGCGACAAAAATCGGATTGGTGAGGGTGGCCTTCACGTTTTTTGCTCCTTCACCCAATGCTGAACTTTTTCAAAGACAGCGCCGGGTTGCACCTTATCCATTTTTTTGGTTTTACGGTCGATCAATTCGATTTCACCCGCGGCCAAACCGCGCGCGCCGATGTTGATTCTCAGAGGCATTCCGAGCAAATCGGCGTCTTTAAATTTCACGCCCGGGCGTTCGGCCCGGTCATCCAGCAGTGTGTCGATGCCGGCGCTATTAAGATCCGCGTAGAGTTTTTCGGCCAAAGTCTTCGCTTCCGGCTGATCGGGATCCAGCAGCGTAATATGAACCGTGTAAGGCGCGATGCTGAGCGGCCATACGATGCCGTCCTTGTCGTGATTCTGTTCAATCACAGCCTGCACCGTGCACGTAATGCCGATTCCGTAACAACCCATCTCGATCGGCTTGAG
>JANMVK010000221.1:0-2693 GCA_031392725.1 Pseudobdellovibrionaceae bacterium | reverse complement strand
GGGTCCATGCGGTCCCATTTCAATTCGAGGGCCTCTTCATTGTAGATGAAACCGACTTGTAAAATGCTCGAGGCAAAGCCCACGACCCAGAACACAAAGGCGATGGGTAAAATAATAAATCCGGTGCGGCTCACGGCCAGCCGGATCGCGGTGGTGCTGTCGCCATGGCGGACGGCCTCCACTAAACTGTCGCCCATGGTGAACGTGAAAATTTCAAAGATTTGCTTAAAGAAGAAGTTGCTCATCATCCAGATCAGCAAGACGCCACAGAACAACAACAACACCGAGGACAACTCGCGTGTTTGCGCGACTTGGCCCCGCTTGCGGAAATCCTCCCGCCGCTGCTGAGTCGCGTCCTCTGTCCGTTCGCCCTGATCCGCTTCCGAGGCCATCCTTGGCTATCTCCCGCTTTAAAAAGACTTAACAAAACTAAACACCGTCTCGGTGCTTGAATTTAAAAAATCCGCCATGTTATCCATCACCATGGGCATCGTCACAATCATCAACACAAACCCAATCATGATGTTGATCGGAAAACTGGTGACGAGCACATTGAGCTGCGGAACGGTTTTGCCGACCACGCCCAAAATTAGATTCACCACCAAGATACTGATCACCACCGGGGCGGAAAACTTTAAGCCCAGCTCCACCACTTCCTGCAGCATGTGCGCGACACCGGTGAACTGCGAGACGTTCAATGACATTTGCGCCACGGGAACGACGTCGAGTGTTTTGACCAAACCAGTTATCAAATAATGATGGCCGTTAACGCCCAAATAAAATAGCGAAGCCATGACGGTGTAGAGTTGTTCGACGGCCGTGGACTGCCCGCCGAGCGCGGGATTAAAAGTCTGTGCCGAGCTCAGACCCATGGCCTGACTGATCATCTCACCGGCCACCCGGAATGAGAAAAAGAAGAACCGCGCGAGAAAGCCGAGCGACAAACCAATAAACACTTCGCGCACCGCGAGCAGCATTAGGTCACCCTTGAGTGCCAAGACCTGGGACGGGTGCCATTTCAATGTGGGAAAAATCACCATGGTGAGAATCAAAGCGAACAATATCTTCACCTGATTGGTCATCAATTCTGAACCAAAGATGGGCCAACTGACGACGAAGGCCGACATGCGCAACAGCACCATGGCGAACATTAACATCTCAGTTTCAGAGAAACGGTAAACTTCCGTCATTTCACCCTAACCATTTCGGTGATTCCCTCAAATAATTCAACGGTAAAGTGATTCATCACATCGAGCATCCACGGCGCCGCGATTATCAACACGATGCCGACCACGATCATCTTGGGAATAAAGGTCAGCGTCGCTTCGTTGATTTGAGTCACGGCCTGAAACACGGACACAAGCAAACCCACCACCAGCGCGCTGGCGAGAAGCGGACCCGACAGCATCGCCGTCGTTTTCAAAGTGTCCTGCCCAAGTTTGAGTATCAGTTCTTCAGACATTCTTTTTCCTTATCCAAAACTTTTTACCAGCGAACCGACCAATAAGGTCCAGCCATCCACTAAAACAAAAAGCATGATCTTAAACGGCAGCGAAATCACCACGGGCGGTAGCATCATCATCCCCATGGCCATCAGCACGCTCGCGGCCACCATATCGATGACCAGAAACGGCAGATATATAATAAATCCAATTTGAAACGCGGTTTTCAGTTCCGACAGCACGAAGGCCGGGATCAAAACCGTGCTCGACACATCGGCGCGGGTTTTGGGCTGGCCCGATTTGCTCAAGCGCACGAATAGTTCCAAATCGGTGGAGCGCGTTTGCGCGAACATAAACACGCGGATGGGCGCCATGCCTTTTTCAACCGCCATTTCCTGGCTGATTTGATTGTTGAGAAAGGGCTGGAGCGCTTCCTCATTAATTTTATTGAAAAATGGTGCCATGATAAACATCGTTAAAAACAAAGACAGTCCCACCAGCAATTGGTTGGGCGGCATGTTCTGCGTGCCGAGCGCCTGGCGCACGAACGACAAAACGATGATGATGCGCGTGAACGAGGTCATCATAATTAAAATGGCGGGCGCCAGAGTGAGCACGGTCAGGACCATTAAAATCTTAATGGCGCTGACGATCTCTTGAGGATTATTGGTCGACTTAAAACCTAAATTGACGGAAGGAAGCGTCACCTGCGCGTACGCGGTAGCTCCCATCATCGCCAGCAATCCCAATACAATGTAATAAAACCGTTTCATTAAGCCCTCAGTGCGGAACGGACATCTTCAATGGAAAATTCATCTTCTAAAAAATTGTTAAAATCTTTTTTCATCAAACCATCGAGTTCGTCATCAATCAGCGTCACCGGTTTGAGCATATTCACGCTCTGGTCGGTGATTCCAATCAGGATGGCTTCGCCGGCCACGCGGATTAAAGCGACGCTCTTGCGCGGACCCATATGATATTGGTGCAGCATTTCGATGCGGGCGCCTTTGGCTTGGCCGTCTTTGGGTTTAGCCCAGCGGCGGGTGGCGTAATATAAGATGCCGGCGACGATCGACAAGAAGCCGAAGCTCCCGGACAAACGCCACATGATGTTGCTCGCCTCTTTGGGTTTGGTGGTCGAGGTGAGCGTCACGGGAATTTCGGATTCCTTGGTTTCAGCCGTAATCTTGGCCTCCATAGCCTTAGACTTGGCGGCATCGGCTTCCGTCACCAGCTTTTCAGCGGCTTGAA
>JANMVK010000204.1:0-3701 GCA_031392725.1 Pseudobdellovibrionaceae bacterium | reverse complement strand
CAAAATTTTTCGACCCAGTTTGATCCCGCGAAAACGCCGAAGGAAAAAGTGGTCAATCAGGCGTACCGGCAAATGATTTTCAACGCGTTTGAGCCCGACCTGCCGGAAGAAATCATAAAAAAGGGTCCGCCCGACCCGTTGGCCGCGAAAAATCTAGCCGTGGGCGGAACTATTTTAGAAGTCAGCAATCAGGGCTTTGCGCGGGCGGAAAATCTGTTGTCCCCGAACTTACCCACATTCGATCCCGGATTATTCGGACGGCAGGGTAAGATCATGGATAGCTGGGAAACCGTCCGCCACAATCCCATCGGCTACGACCGCCTGATTTTTCAACTAAAGAAACCGTCCACCATCGCGCAGGTTTCTGTTTCCACCCAATTTCACCTCGGCAACCAGGCTGAAAAAGTCAAAATCGATGGCCTCACCAATGGCGACAAGTGGGTTGAAATTCTTCCCATCACTAAGCTTGACGGACACGCCATTCAGTATCTGCCGTCCAATGACGGAAAATCGGTATTTAAGAATATTCAGGTGACCATGTTCCCCGATGGCGGCCTCACCCGGCTCGGTCTGTTCACGGATGAGTGCAAAGAAACCAGCCACGACTTTAAAGAGGCCATCCCCCAGGTTAAAAGACCCATGGTGCCCCGCTATCCTGTGTCCGACGACATTGTAAAGCGCAATTGGAACTCCGCCGCTTCTGAAAAAGAAATCGACGTAGCCAGCCTGGCCTTTGGCGGCAAAATCGTGCGCGCCTCCAATGAGCACTTCGGCCCGGCCGCGCAAATCATTTCGCCCTACGCTCCGATTCATATGTTTGACGGTTTTGAATCCGCGCGCAGCCGCAAGCCAAATCATTTTGAGGATGTCGAAATTGAATTGGGCACGCCCGGCCGCATTCACCATATTGAAATCGATTTCACTTATTTCAAAAATAACAATCCGCTGGAGCTCCGCGTGGATGGTCTGGCTGACGAAACGTGGCTGCCTTTGGTGGAGCGGCAGAACGTGAAAGCCTTTGCGGGAAATATTCTTCACGCGCCGGTCGACTGCGCTGAAGAAATTTCGAAGGTGAAGATCACGCTATTCCCTGACGGCGGCATCAACCGGGTGCGGGTTTTTAGCCAGATTTAATTTTGGCCCAGTGCCTTTTGATGAATGAAGTACATCATCACAATGGTCACGGCCACAGTGCCGGTCAAAATAAAGCCGATGGTGGGGAAGTGGTCAATGTGCCCATCAGGACGCGCCACCACGATTAATCCCGCGGCCAGCGCGGCCAACCCGCCCGACATCTGTTGGATGCTCGAACTCACCGCCATAAAAGCGCCGCGGTTGGCGGGCTCGGGAATGGCCGAGGTCAGCGCTTGCGCGGGAATCATCCGCGAAAAAATCGAAGCGAACATCACGACGTTGATTAAAATCACCAGCCACAACGGCGTGATTTCCAAGTGGGTGTAATAAATGACCGTGATCGAGGTCATAATTCCGCCCCCGACAAAAATTCTAAATTTATTGTACCGGTCGGTGGCCCGGCCGACGATGGGACCGATAAAAATCGCCGCGATCCCCGTCACCAAATAAACCATGGGCAGGTGGTCCATATCGATGCCCAGGTTGGAAACCGAGAAAGCGCTGCTAAACGGCATGATCATAAAACCGCCGGTGCTCAACAGCGCCGTCACCGCGAAAGCCAAAGTGTAATTCCGGTTGGTCACGGTTCTGAGCAAATGCCCCAATGCATTCTGCCGGATCTGCAATTTCAAATGCCCATCGATGGGTTGAAGCTTTCCGACAATCACAAACCCCACGGCTGTTCCGATCACCACAATCATAATAAACGGCGCATGCCAGCCCCAGATATTGGAAAAAAATAATCCGGCGGGGATCCCCAGCACCTGGCTCGCGGCAAAAGAGGTTTGGATATATCCCATGACCCGGCCGCGCATCTCGATGGGAAATAAATCCGTCATGATCGCCATCACGATGGAGCCGATCACGCCGCCAAAAATGCCGGTGATCATGCGCGCAGCGAGCAGCCATTCATAACTGACGGCTAACCCGCAAAATAGGGTTCCTAAAATAAATCCCGCATAAAAAAATATGAGCAGTTTTTTGCGGTCGTAGCGGTCGGCAAACCCGGCAGCCAAAAATCCGGAGATGCCGGCGCAAAAGGCGTAGGCCGAGACCACCATTCCAAACTGAGCGGGTGTGATGTGCAATTCCGGCATTAAGATCGCACCCAGTGGCGAGATGATCATAAAGTCCAGAATGATTGTGAACTGCAGAAACGCCAGTAGCGCCACGACAAATTTTTGGTAAGGAGTGAATTTAAGGAGAGTTGGGGCCACGCTTAATCAAGCGCCATTTTCGCCAATCCGGTCAATGACTTTCCGGTGATACGTTGGACCGTCCACTCGGACATTGGTTGAGCTCCCAGCGAAATATAAAAATCAATTGCCGGTTGATTCCAATCCAACACCCACCATTCCAGCCGGCCGCAGCCACGATTTACCGCCAGTTTTGCCAAATAAGCGAGCAGCCGTTTGCCATAGCCTTTGCCCCGCGCCTCCGGCCGCACAAACAAGTCCTCGAGGTAAATTCCCGGCTGGGCTAAGAACGTGGAGAAATTATGGAAGAACAGGGCAAAGCCTAATTTTTTTCCATCCTCCTCCAAAAAAAGAACTTCCGCATACCGGCGCCGGCCAAACAGCGACTCGCGCAATTGTTCCACCGTGGCGCGGACTTCATGCTCAAGCTTTTCATACACGGCGAGTTCATTGATAAATTTCAAAATTTCGGGAACATCCGCTTCTTGCGCGAAACAAATTCTAGTCATTGTCCACCTTAACAAGTGGGGGTAGGTTAAGTCCATGGGACTCAAGGAATATCATCGAAAACGAAAATTCGCTCAAACCCCCGAGCCTAAAGGAAAATCCGGTAAAAAAGGCCACGGCCCGTTGCGCTTTGTTGTGCAAATGCATGACGCCAGCCGTTTGCATTATGATTTCCGTTTGGAGATGGGTGGAGTTTTTAAAAGCTGGGCGGTTCCCAAGGGCCCCTCGCTCAATCCGCAAGATCAAAGGCTCGCCATATATGTCGAGGACCATCCCATCGAGTATGGCTCGTTCGAGGGCATTATCCCCAAGGGCAATTATGGCGGCGGAACCGTGATGGTGTGGGACGAAGGCACTTTTGTGGAACGCGGATCCGAGGGGCGTCAGGACAGCGAGACCGCGATGCTCAACGGCCTAAAAAAGGGCCATATCACTTTTGTACTCAACGGCCACAAACTCAAAGGCGAGTTCGCGCTGATTCAGTTAAAAAAAGACAAGGGCCAGAAGGCTTGGCTGCTGGTTAAAAAGCGCGATGAATATTCCAGCATTAAACGCGATCAGAAATTGGATCCAACATCGGTGAAGACCGGACGCACGCTTGAGGAAATCGCCGAGGAGTCCGAAAAAGCCGGGGACGTCTGGCACTCCAAGCGCAATAAAAAAAATCCTGAGCGAGTGGCCGCGAGAAAATCCTTTGCTAAGACTAAAGCGCCCCCAAAACCCGCGCGCGCCACCATGCCGCGCAAAAACAAGCCCATGATCGCCACTCTCGACCGCAACGGCACTCCCGGCGAAAATTGGATTTTTGACGAAGACCACGGCGGATTGCGCGCGCTAAGCGAAGTGGAAGGCAAACGCGTCCAC
>JANMVK010000126.1:0-2542 GCA_031392725.1 Pseudobdellovibrionaceae bacterium | reverse complement strand
GTGAGCGGCTGCAGCCAACGCACCTTATAGTTTTTCAGATCCGCCAAAGTGATTTTCCCGCCACTGGCGGCGACCGAAGCCACGATATCCTGAGCCACGGGGCCGGAGTAAAAACCATCCGTCTTTTTGTCGCGTAACAATTCCAGAGCTTTTGCCAGGTCCGGCTGTTTAATAATTTCGCCGGGTTTGTACTCGCTGCCGTCCTTTTTCATAAAACGTTTGCGCGCGGATGGATTAAAATTCTCAATCTCGTCGTGGGTTTTGCGAACCCATTCACCACTCACGGGAAACCCTTGGCGGGCCAGGCGGAGCGGCTCTTCAAACAACTGCGCCCATTTTAATTTTCCATATTTTTTATGCAGAGCCCACATTCCGGCAGGTACTCCAGGTACACCAACGGCGTGGCCACCGACGGTGGACGCGGTCTTCGGCAGGTTCAAATAATAATCGCGGGAAGTCGCGGCGGGCGCCATTTCCCGAAAATCCAAAACCTCCACGTCCTGGTTCATCTTCACCATGGCAAATCCGCCGCCGCCCAAGGCACCGAAGAAGGGTGAGGTCACACTCAGCGTGAGGCCGACGGCCACTGCCACATCGACCGCGTTGCCGCCTTTTTCCGAAGCCTTTTTACCGGCTTCCACCGCCATGGAGTTGGCCGCCGAGATCAGAATTTTATGGCCTTGGATGGGAACCGCATGGGCGGGTAAGATAACAAAAATTATCAATAGGTTACAGAGTGAGCGCATGGAAACCTCCGGCCCATGGTCATCTCACATTGCCTCCCAAAATGGAACCTGGTACAGGTCACCATGTCTCGAAGCGGCCAATTGCGGGTGTCCCGCACCAAAACCATTCCGGAGCCTAACGCGTACGTAAAGGCGATTTACAATGAGTTCGCGCAGTGGACTTATGATGAGGAAAAGACTCCTACTTTCCGCGGGCAGTGGCGGGCGCAGGCGTTCGCGGTCAATGAATCCACTCCGCTGGATTTGGAAATCGGCACGGGCAACGGTTTACATTTTGCGCGTCACGCCGCCCAACATCCCGGGCGCTGCGTGCTGGGAATCGAACTTCGGTATAAGCCGCTGATTCAATCCATCCGCCGGGTGATCCGCGAGGGCGGCACCAATGCACGCGTGGCCCGTTACAACGCGTCTTTGTTGCCGGAATTATTCACCGCGGGCGAACTCAACGATGTTTATATTTTCTTTCCTGATCCTTGGGAAAAATCCCGGCAGCACAAGCACCGGTTGATTCATGACGAGTTTTTAGCGCGCTTATTTGAAGCGCAGCAGCCGGGTTCAAGATTATTTTTTAAGACCGACAGCCAGGACTACTTCGCTTGGGCGATGGCAAGATTTGAGCGGAGTCCTTATCAGATCTCCGCTCACAGTTATGATTTGCATGCTTCGGAACACGCTCAAACTAATTTTATCACGCAGTTCGAGCGCATCTTTATCCGGCAGGGATTAAAGATCGGTTACGCGCTCTTGCAGCGTTGATCACCAGCCGCACTGCGAATGTTCACCTCTAAAAATTAAATTGTAGCGGGCGGCATTGGCGGCGGTGGTGCCAAAGTAAATTCTGGGACCTAGATCAATTGGAGTTTGAATCAAGGCACGATTGGTTTCAGTGATCTCGTCGAGATTCAACGCCTGGGCGGGCTCCAGAACCAATGAGGCGATGGGATTGCGAATACTATTGGGGAAGAAGGGACATTGCGCCGCGGCCGCGGCTTTGAAAGCAACCGCCAAGTCAAAGTAGCCTTTTGGTCCGATCTGGATTTTGTAACTCCCGCCTTCATCAGTCAGTTGTGAAGTTGGTCCCGGTTTGATTTGCACAGCCACAAAGGGGCGCGTGATCATATGCACACTCTGCAGAACGTGGATGGAGTAAGTGCGGACCGGTAAATTAGCTTTTTGCACACGGACTATGCGGGGTGCGGTTCCGTCATTTTGAATCCGGTATTCTCCGAATACAACCGGGGCGCCGCTGACTGCGGTTTGCAACTCAGACTCCGCCACGCTCTGACCGCGGGAATGAAGTGCGACCGGCACGACGGTTAACGGCGTATGGTTAAACTGCAATTCGAATAGGGACGTGAGTCCTTTCACAACTCCGCTTTGCGCAACGATGACGCGGCAAAGTTGAATGGGCTGCCGGCCAAACGCAACCGAATCGTGCGAGGGAAACACTTGCATCTTATTAAAATCAAACACTCCCAGGCCGCCCACGGTATCGAAATTTAATTCCGCGCTGATTCCGTCGGCGCACACCAGTTGGGCTTGGCCGCTCATGGCTGGATTGGACCGCACCTGAGTTCCTTCTAAACGGCTGACACGAAATTGCTGGCGCGCTTGCGGAGCGAGAGTGCCGTTGACTTCCAAAGCGGTAGGGCCCGGGCGTTCGTCCTTAATAACCACGGCTGCGACATTATATATATGTTTAGAACCCGCTCCGTTACGCAAAGTGATTTCAAACGAGCAGCTCACCGCCACTTGCGCAAAATCATGGGCGATCAGCTCCACCGGAATCGCTTGAT
>JANMVK010000856.1:0-2497 GCA_031392725.1 Pseudobdellovibrionaceae bacterium | reverse complement strand
CCGAGCAGGGAATTAAGATCTTGTTACAGAATATCAAAGCCAATCTTGAACAAACCTCCGACTTCCTGCAATTTATGCGGAGTAAAACTTGAAAAAACTCCTCGGCCATTTATCGGAGGTGCTGGCATCGGAAGCGATGTTCGGAATTGCCGTGTTTGAGGCCGATGGCACCAGCATTTATCTAAATAAAATGGCCGTCCAGCTGCTCGCCTGCGAACAATTGAAACTGCATCAGCTCACGCCGCACGCGGAAGACTCGCGCGCGCAGATCCTGGCCTTCTCGCCCGAGTTCCTGCGCCACGACGGCCTTTACCAGGACATCATGTTGCGCCGGCCGGACGGACAGACCTTTATCGCCATCGTAGGCATCCGCTCCGTGACAGTCGACGCCACTCCGCTGAGTATTTTAATGTTTCAAGACGTCACTTTGCAAAAGAAGTTGCAGCGCGAGATCACCGCCAAGCAAGCCGAAATCAAGGCCGCCTATGAAGAGCTGCTTAAACAGAACCGGCAACTCAAAGAGCTCGATGTGGCCAAGAATCGATTTATCGCCATCACCACTCATGAGTTGAGAACTCCTCTGTCAGCCATGATCGCGTCTGCGGAAATTTTAAAGCTGGGTCTTTACGATAATCCCACACAGATGCACGAATTTATAAGTATCATTCACGAACAGGGCCAGCAAATGTCGGACCTGGTGAATGATATTTTGGATTTCGCTAAAATTCAGGCCGGCAAAATGGATTTTTATATTGAAGAGCAAGATTTGGTGCCGCACTTGCAAACCACGTTGCGCAACTTCAATGACATGGCACAGGGCAACTCCGTTACGATCGAGGCGGATTTAGGGGTCGATGCCGTTTGTTATTTTGATGAATTGCGTATGAAGCAGATTGTGTCCAACATCGTCAACAACGCCATCAAGTACAACCGGCCCGGCGGTTCACTCACCGTCACCATCGAAGAGGATTTAAAGCTGGTGCGGGTGTTGTTTCAAGACACCGGCAAAGGCATTCCAAGCGATCAATTCGACAAAGTGTTTAATGAATTTGAAACCATCGGCAATGTGGCGCTTCACCATAAGGGCACCGGTCTCGGCATGCCCATCAGCCGCAAACTCCTGGAAGGCATGGGCGGCAAAATCGGCTTCACCTCGGAGCTCGGCGTCGGCACCAGATTCTGGGTGGAAATTCCCAAAGATAAAGTTTTAGCTGATGAAGTCTACCGCCCGCGTCCCGAGAAATCGGGCGACCTCGCGGCTTAGTACAACAAAAACGCCTTGCGCTCCTGCAACCAAGCGGCCTCATCGCGTGCGAGAGAACGATCCCACTCTTCAATCAGCGGCTGAGGCTCCGCCACCCATTTTCGCAGCTGATCGTGGCCACTTAAAATATCGATGGGCATATATTTCTCTTCATATTCGTAAGGCGGTTGGCGCCAGATATCCAAATCGGGATGAACCCGGTGAACGGCTTTAAAAAATAAATTGCACAAACGGTACGGCGTAAAATCAGGCGACCCGCTCATCGGCCCATCGACATGCACCTGCAGCGCGCTCACCAGCTCGCCCTTAAATTTATGAAAGGTCGGCTCAAAAAACGCCGGACGGAGCACACATCCGCGCAGCCAGCGCGGAGCCATGGTCTGCATGTCCTTAATGATTTTTGGCATCTGCAAACCGGGCGCGCCGAACAGTTCGAGGGGAATGGTCGAACCGCGACCCTCCGACAAATTACTGCCTTCAAACAGCACGCTGCCGGGATAAATTTTGGTGCAAGACAGGCGCGGAATATTGGGCGAGGGATTGACCCAGCTCATATCGGGCCATGGCGCCTTCACCGGATCGTAACCGGTCATCGACACCACGGTGAGATCCACTTTCATTTTTTTATGATCTTTATACCAAAGCGCGGCCTCGCCGAGCGTGAGCCCATGGCGCATCGGCACCGGCGCCGCACCCACAAAACTTTGGTATTTCATGTCGAGCTTGTGGCCTTCAATGGCGCGGCCCGCGGGATTGGGCCGGTCGAGCACCCAAATCTCTTGGCCCGTTTCAGCTGCGGCATCCATCATGTAAAATAATGTGGTTAAAAAAGTATAAATCCGGCAACCCACATCTTGCAGATCAATCAGTAACACATCCCAGTCCTTAAGCATGGCCGGCGTTGGACGGCGCACTTTACCGTACAGACTGAACACCGGAATCTCGTGGGTGGGATCCAAGTAATCATCGCTCTCAATCATATTGTCCTGTTTTTCGCCTTTGACTCCATGTTGGGGACCAAAGGCGCTCGCAAGCGAATCCGCGTACCGCAGCGTCGGCGCGATGTATCGGGCGGGCAGCCTGACGGCTGGCCAAAGGCGACCTGTCGCAGACCATGGCGCTGGAAGTCGATGGCCACCCGCTGAAGGGCCAGTACCTGCGCGCGGCCACCACCGCCAACACCATGGTCGAGCAGCTGTCCTCGTTCTCCTCCGAAGTGACGCGCGTGGCGCG
>JANMVK010000818.1:0-1472 GCA_031392725.1 Pseudobdellovibrionaceae bacterium | reverse complement strand
GCGCCATTTTGCACTTGCTGGGCTGCGATTTGCAAAGCGCCGGACCAATCGCCGGCCTTTACCGCTTTAGAAAATTTCGGCGAACCCGTCACATTGGAGCGCTCGCCAATCATATAAAACGGCCGCGGTTGGGCCTCAGCGAAAATTACATTCTCAAGTCCGCTCAGGCGTAAAGTGTCGGTGTGTTTAGGCGGCACGCGCGGCTTAAAGTCATGAATGGCTTCCGCCAGGGCGCGAATATGATCAGGAGTTGTGCCGCAACAGCCGCCCGCGATATTTAAGTGTCCCTCTTCCGCCATCTCAACCAAATGCTTCGCGAAAAAATCCGGGGTTTCGTCATAGCCAGTCGGCGACATAGGATTAGGCAAGCCGGCATTGGGAAAACAGCTAAGACGCGTTTCGAGCCCGCGTGACATCTCCGCAACATAAGGCTTCATCAAATCGCCGCCCCACGAACAATTGGTGCCGATGGCGAGCAGATCCATATGGCGAATGGATGTATAGAACGCATCCATGGTCTGGCCTGAAAGCGTGCGGCCGGACTTATCACTGATGGTGACCGACGCGATCACCGGCAGGCGCTTGCCTTTTTTCACAAACAACAAATCAAGCGCGTACAAACAGGCCTTTAGATTTAATGTATCAAAGGTGGTCTCAGGCAGGAACAGGTCGACACCACCCTCCATCAACGCTTCGGCCTGATCAAAATATGACTTTGCGACAAAATCAAAGTTCACGGCGCGGAAGGCGGGATCGGTCACCACCGGCGAGAGTGATAATGTTTTATTCATGGGTCCCATGGAGCCCGCGACGAAATTTACTTTGCCGGTTTTTTTCTGATAATCGTCAGCCGCTTGGCGGGCCAGGCGGGCCGCATTTAAATTTATGTCGCGAACTGTGTGCTCCAGGCCGTACTCGGCCTGAGAAACCGCCGTGGCATTAAACGTGTTGGTCTCAATTATTTCCGCACCAGCCGCCAAGTAGGCATAGTGAACATCGTAAACCGCTTTTGGCTGCGTGAGATTCAGCAGGTCATTATTGCCTTTAAGATCTTTTTCATGAGTTTTAAATTTATCGCCGCGGAAATCTTCCTCATTCAACTGCAACCGTTGCAGCATGGTGCCCATGGCGCCATCCAAGATCACAATTTTTGAATTGAGACGGGTGATCAGCTCTTGGGTGCGATCCACTTATTTTCCAGTCGTTCGGGCGATTACGTCGCGGACCAGATTGGCGTCATTCATAACGTAAAAATGGATGTTCATGTAGCCGTTCTCGAGCAATTCTTTGGTCTGTTTCACGGCCCAGTTGCAGCCGATCTCTTCGGCCTTGGAGGGAGTCTCTAAAACTTCGGCCACTAGGTCCGAGGGTAAATCCACATGGAACGTGCGCGGTACGGATTTTAATTGGCCTTCGGATTTTAGCACTTTGATTCCAGGAACAATGGGACAGGTGATTCCGGCGGCCCGGCA
>JANMVK010000786.1:0-1383 GCA_031392725.1 Pseudobdellovibrionaceae bacterium | reverse complement strand
GATTTAAAGTTGTTTACTTTTGTGCTTGGGGTTCAAGACTTTTTAAACGAGCTTCCAAATAATTTAGAATGTCTTCAAGACCATGTTGATCAAATTGGGCAAGTGCAATTTTGATTTTGAAAATGACTGGCACAACCTTAATCCGGTGAGAACTGCCCAAAAAATTCTTGAAACTGGAGGGGCTGCAAGAGTATGCAAGCATAATCTTCTTGCGGATTCCGAGTGTGACCGGTCTAAGACCAGTCTCTAGTTTGGAAAGGCGGCTTGGAGACATTCCAATCCTACTGCTGGCTTGCCGAAGGGTCAGCCCTTTTCTCTTTCGCACAAATTTAAGCACTGCCCCTTCGAAAGTCCGAATGGTACGTGCCTCATTCCTTTGGTTTGCGACCCAGGTTTTGAATTCAGTTCGTCGTTGGCGGCCTTCAAGCGCGTCCACAATTCTATTGAACTCAGACTCGGATAACCTAGCCGTTCCAGATTGGTTTTCTATCTCACTTAGCCAGCCAGTGCTCCGACCAATTTTTAGAGCGCACTCCCGAACACTTAAGGCCGCTAGCCCACGCAAATGCCGAATGATGATTCCATAGTTCTCCATGAAGACCTCTCTTTTTAGATGTTTAGGATTGAAAATCCGAACGTTTAGAAAATTTGTTCGAAGTTCGGAAATTCCGAACTTCAGGAAAATTTTCCGAAGAGAGGCGGCGGATGGCAGGGGATTGGCAGGGAAACACAAAGTCATTCACGGTCGCAGAAGGCTGAACGAGCAAAAACCGAAAATGGACCTCAAGTTAAATTAGATACTTAGAAAAACTCGTGAAACTGGAAAAACCGACTGAACCGTCGAAATAATTTGGAGCGCGAGACCGGGCTCAAACCGGCGACCTTCGCCTTGGCAAGGCGACGCTCTATCAACTGAGCTACTCGCGCGCGCTTCAAGAATGACAAGTCATATCGGCTTCTTGAAAACGAGTCAATCGGCCTTATTGGTGTGTTGATCCGGTGCCTTGGCCGTTAGCGGCCGCGGCTTCCTGTTTTATCTTTTTGATCTCGACGGATTCTAACAGGTGGGAGATTATGTATTTCCCGTCCTTACCCTCGCCAAAAAAGATCCAGCGTTTGTCCATCTGTAGGGGCAGGGTCAACGGCAGGCCGGATAGGGCCACGGACTGCACCAACTGACCCTTATTGGGGGTGAAAATGCAGAAGTGGCGGTTGGAGCAGGCGCTCCAGGTGGTCCATCCTTTGTGCAGCCAGTCCATTTTGTATTCTTCGATGTGCTTGGCGCTTAGGCGCACCGACCAGGTGTCGGTCAATGGGCTTTTGTTTAAGGTGCTGTAGGTCCACAGAATTTTTCCCAGCTTGGCGTCGACCATGACCAGCTGC
>JANMVK010000748.1:0-2024 GCA_031392725.1 Pseudobdellovibrionaceae bacterium | reverse complement strand
GCTACATTTACACCGAGCTGAGAAAACCCAACGACCACCGCCCGGTGCCGGTGTTTTTTATTCCCATGGAAGGCAAAGGCTGGACGGGGAAAATCACGCATCTGGCCGTGGGACCCAACACCACCTTCGCATTCCGCACCGAAACCGGCGAGCAGGCCACTCTCGATCTCACGCAAATTACCCAGCTCGCGCAATTGCTGCATAACAATGTGGTGATCACCACATTAATCGCGTTGAAGAGTGATCTTCGCGCCATCCGCCAATTGCGCGCGCAGTTTATCGGGCAGACCGGCAACAAATTGGAATTGCCCTTTGCTTATCCTCCCCGCGGCAGCACGGCCGCGTTTGGTTTGATGGTCGCGGGTGTCGACCTCGACAATCCCAGCAAAGGATTGTTCCCGGTTAAAGGCGCCGGTTCCGCTTGGAATTTTGATATTTTGCCCAAGGCCCAAGCTTTCGATTTGTTATCGCCCGATGTGATGAGCCGCATTTTAATCGTGGCTTCCGTGACCGGAACCACATTTGTCCTGGGCTGGGTCGCGCAGTACACGGCCTTACGTAAACGCATGCTCGAGCGCCGCGCCTATATAGAGATGAAAGAAGACCAAGTCGCCGTTAAAGAAGGCAAGCCGACGAGAAACCGCACCGGTGCCTGGCATAAAGTGAAAACGGAAATGAAAGAAACCGTGGACGTATTCTCCCACGGTCTCGCCGCGCTCTCCTCCGGATTTGGCGTGAGCTTAGGATTTATGCTGGAGTATGGAGCCGACCGCTTCTTCGGCCGCCAGGGCTCCGCGCCCAACGGCATGATCCGCTGGGCTCTCAGCAAAACATTCCTCTACGGCCGCAAAGCCAATGAGTTGATCGGCGCCAATTGGAACACTTTTGTTCTCGGAGTGTTGATTCTCGGGGGCATCGACACCATCAGCGTGGGTTTGCAGCTGCTGTTTGTCAGTCCGATCTTTTTTCCTTGGGTGGGATCGCTGATCAGTCCGGAAAAAGAGGCACAGGCCATTAGAGAATTCTCCGGCCAGGATCTGGAAACAAACAACAACGTGACGTCAGAGATCATGCGGAATTTGACCGGATACTTTGTTTCCGGCGCTTATTCCTATTCCTCAAGCCAGCGCATGGTGCTGCTTGAAATTGTGCAACCCGAAGTGGAACGGCAGATGGCCGTTGAGGGAAAAAATATCCACACCACCGAGGGCAAAAAGGAATTGGAAAAGCGGATTGAAACCCGACTCGAGCTGATGCTGGTGGAGCGTGGCCTTCCGACCAACGCCGAATTTTTGTTCAGCGGCCCGTCCCTCGTACGCGGCATCGCCCATATGATGGGTTACAAGATCAACCGCGCCAAGCTCTACCAGAGCCCGGATTACAAGCGCGACGATGGCTCCGGCATTTTGGATCCGGCCGATCTGGAGATATTTAAAGATAAAAAAGCCCTGGAGCGCAGAATCAGCACGCGCCTTGATTCGCTAATGGAAATCGCGGCTCAGTATCCGGAAAACAAAGTTGAAAATGAACGCTTTTTGAAACACGCCCAGGTTTACAAGGCCGCGATCATCTCGCAGCTTGAAAAAGCCGCGGACAATGACTCGTTTGTTTTAGAAAAGGCCCGTTGGGGTTTAATCAGCCACTCTCTTAAGCGCGCCGTCGGCGCGGCCATGGAGCTGTCCGCGGCTGAACCCAACAATGAACGCCTGAAGGCCGTCGTTCAAATTTTGCAGGACACTTCGGCGAAATATCATGTGGTCTATACAGCATTAAAAAATCCTCTTAATTGCAATTTCTGCAACAACCGGAGAAGCCCCAGTGCCCGTACCACCGCCTAAACCGCAAGTAATAAAGACCATATCAGCATTTGCAATCACTTCTTCTATCTCTTCCTGGGATTCTTCTGCTGCTTGCCTGCCCAACTCTGGATTCATACCACTCCCTAACCCCTTGGTAATATTTTTACCGATATGCACCTTTTTGTCTGCATTATTATTATGCAGTGCCTGGGCATCTGTATTTAC
>JANMVK010000689.1:0-4877 GCA_031392725.1 Pseudobdellovibrionaceae bacterium | reverse complement strand
CCTGACCAATGAAGTCTCAAAGTGCATGCGCTCCCAGCTCAATAAACATAAATTTAGAAAGCGTTTTAACCTAAATCCATTGCGGCATCTGATACCCGCTGTTGAAGGGGCTCAAATATGAAATCCTCGATCCAGATTCTTAGTTTTCTTTTTTCCATGCTGGAGTCAGCGACCACGGTGCTGCTGGCGCCGTTAACTCTTTTTACCATGGCCGGCCTTTTACTGTTTACAGCTCTGATTAACCGCCAGCTGCGCAAGGAACAGCGGTTGGCCGCAGGACCCCAGGTATGGGCCCGCATTCCACTCGGGGCATGAGAGTTGCCCTAATCACCGGAGCCTCAACAGGTATCGGCTTAGCCACGGCCGAACACCTACTCGCCGAGGGGTATTTTGTCGTATTGTCCGCCCGCCGGGAATCCCTGGCCCGCCTTGCTGGTGTGGAGTTTTTAAAAAAATTTCCTAAACACTGGGTGCGGCCGATGGACGTGCGGGAGCCGCAGGACCGCCACAGCCTGATCAATCAAATCGAAAAAGATCTGGGCCGCCTCGATGTTTTGATTAATAACGCCGCGGTAATTTACCGGGCACCGGTGGAATCGGCCTACGACTTCGAGTGCAAAGAGCAAATGCTGGTGAATTTTCACGCTCCCTTGGAATTGATTAAAAGCTGTTTACCGTTGATGCGGAAAAACCTGGGCGGGCACATCATCAACGTCTCGTCCGCCGCCGGCTTTTTAGCCGTGCCCACCATG
Source organism: Pseudobdellovibrionaceae bacterium (assembly GCA_031392725.1). Classification (GTDB taxonomy): domain Bacteria; phylum Bdellovibrionota; class Bdellovibrionia; order Bdellovibrionales; family UBA1609; genus JALHOQ01. Next base: position 4,125 of record JANMVK010000689.1, on the reverse strand, counting down.
GGGCTGTACGCGGCTTCAAAACATGCGCTGGAGGCCGCCAGTGAGGCCCTGTTTCACGAGCTCAAGCCGTGGAACATTAACATTACCTTGATTGAACCCGGATTTATCTCCTCGGACTCTTACAAAAAAGCGCGGCTCAGCTTGGCCATGGACCGGGGGACGCATCCCTTCGCCAACGACTACGCGCTGCAAACCAATATGATCACAAATTTGATCGACAAGGCCACTGCCATAACCAATTCATCGCCCGCGGACGTCGCTCTAGCCATCGGCCGGGTCGCCTCGATGAAAAAGCCGCCGCTGCGCCAGCTCGTCACGTTGGACGCCAAAGTGTTCTCTTATCTAAAACGGTTTTTACCCGGCCGAACCTACGATTGGCTGATGCGCCACTGTTTGATGTCTCTCAGTCGAACACAGGCGCGGAGCGCTGGCCAATTGCGACTTCCATTTTTGCCGTCGTAACCATGAACTTGGTCATGTTCGGTATTCCATCATGAAGGAAATTGTTCTCAACAAAATCCCAATTGATATGGGGCCAGACCTTTTCCACATACTCCGCCCGCTTGTTTTTATAATCCAAATAGTAGGCGTGCTCCCAGACGTCGAAGTTCCATAGCGGTCGGACGCGGTCAAAACGCAGGGGATTGCCGGCATTCTGGGTGGCTAAAAATTCCAAATGATTCTGGCCATCGACGGTCAACCAGACGTAGCCGGAGCCAAAAATGCTTTTAGCGCATTCACCAAGGGCCCTTTGCATCTGCGCCCATCCGCCAAAACTCCGCTCGGTGGCCTGGTCAAAATCCCCATTGTCCTCCGGCATTTCGCATTTGTTGGCCGCACACAGGCCGTGCCAACCGAAGGTGTGATTCCAGGCCTGGGCCGCATTATTGTAAAGCTGGCCATCGTGGTTCTGGATGATGCGTTCAAGCGTTCCCGGATCCGCGTCCAATTCCTCTAGAAGTTCATTCACTTTATCGATGTAAGTTTTATGGTGTCCGTTCAAATGGACGTCCACTGTTTCCTTGGAAATGAACGGCTCGAGATCATCCATTTGATAGGGCAGTACGGGTAACTGAAAGCGCATGCTCTCCTCCTTAAATGAACCCCGGGTGAACTCTTTTTGAAGGAGTTCACTCGGGGGAATGGAAAGGATAACCCGATGTTGGAATTAGTCCCGCCACTAGAAATAACCGGAAGCCCCGCTAAGAACTCGGCTCCCTGTTGTGACCATTCCTTTTAAAGGCCTATCCCTTCTTCTGGGTGCGTCCAAACAGGCTTGCGCCCAGCAAAAATCCTACGCAAAGTCCGCCCAAGGTGGCGTACACCGGATATTCGCGGACCATCTCCGTGGCCCGTTTATTGGCCTGAGAAATAAAATCGGCGCCGGTTTCCACAGCCTCGTCATAAATTTTACGGGCTGATTCAGTCATTCCTGAAATTTCGCCTTCCACGCTCTTTTGCGTCTGAGCCGCCCATTTTCCATTGCTGCTTTTTGCTTTGTCCGTATTCGGATTCACATTATTTTGCACGCTTAGCTCCTTGTTTAGTGGGGTAAAAATCAATGTTCCATTTCTTCGTCAGAGGCCTTATCAATCGAGTCTTCGTACTTCTTGAAAACCTCGGTAATCCGATTGCGGACTTCGTCTTGACCCAAGCCGTATTTGCGTTGGACGGTGCCCGCGAACTTGGTCATATCGCCTTTGGCGAACTCAAGTTCATCATCGGTCAGCCGGCCCCAAGCCTTTTGCAGATCTCCTTTAATTTCCTTCCACTTGCCCTTCACTATATTTTCGTTGATAAAATTCGCCATGGATTCCTCCTGCCGTTTGTTAATGGAGTTTTAAAGAGCAAACGAGCGGCCAAACCATGGAATCTTTGTAGGCTTGGTAAAACCTTTTTCGGTTAAGCCGACGTCCCGCCATGACTCGTTTCGCGGGGGAAACTTGAACTTTTCAATGGACTAGCGGCGTCAACGGCGGTATTTAGGAGATCCCTAACAAGAGTCGAGGTGATGGATGGATATGGAAATTGCGATTCCGCTGGAAATCCGGGAAAAATATTTGGTCCGCCGGCAAAAGGACATCGAGACTTTGAAAGCTTCGCACTCCAGCAAATCTCTGGAAGACTTTAAACGCATCGGCCATCAGCTTAAAGGCAATGCGGCTTCGTTTGGCTACGCGGATTTGGAAAAGATCGCGATCGGGATGGAAAACGCCGCCATGAGTGGCGACGTTTTCGAAGCGGGCAAACAGCTTGAGCTGTTTGAAAAATGGTACTCTCAGCAAAATCTAAACAGTTGAATTTGGAATATGGGTCATTTCTTTGACCCGGCGATAGAGGGTCTTACGGTCCACGCCTAGTTCCTTCGCGGTCCGGTCTTTGGCGCCATTGTTAATCTTGAGCGCGAACTCAATATATTTATTGATCAACTCATTTAGCGGCAAAATCTTGCTCTCCGGCACCACGAACTTGCCACGGTCGTCGTAAGATCCGTTGCTTTCGGAGGTTCCCACTCCCGCCTGCTCGAGTAACCGAGATTCCTCTTCAAACTTGAGGTCCGGCATATCGATCTGCAAACCTTTGCACAACACCACAGCCCGCTCAATCACGTTTTCAAGCTCGCGCACATTGCCGCGCCAAGTGTTCTTGAGCAAATATTCGGTGGCGGCCTTGGTATAGCCCTTCACGTTCACACCATTTAGGGCGGCGTGCTTTTTAAGGAAGTAATCCGACAGAGGCATGATGTCCTCTTGGCGCTCCCGCAAGGGAGGCAGAATGATCGGAATCACATTCAGACGGAAAAATAAATCCTCGCGGAAACGGCCTTCCTGAACCTCTTGCCGTAAATTTTTATGCGTGGCCGACAGCACGCGCACGTCGATGGACCGCACTTGGTTCTCGCCGATGCGTTTGATTTTCCGTTCCTGCAAGACCCGCAAAAGCTTGGCCTGCAATGGCATGCTCAAATCGCCGATCTCGTCGAGGAACAAAGTTCCGCCGGTGGCCTCTTCAAATAAGCCGATGCGCTTTTCAATGGCGCCGGTAAATGAGCCTTTGGCGTAACCAAACAGTTCAGCTTCCAAAAGGTTTTCCGGAATGGCGGAACAATTGATCGCCACAAACGGACCCTTCTTCCGGCCGCCAAAATTGTGAATGGCGCGGGCGATCACTTCTTTGCCCGATCCGCTTTCACCCATGATCAACACATGCGCGGCGCTGTTGGCGACGCGTTTGGCGAGATCCAGGGCCCGGGTAAACTTCACGCTCTTACCGATGATCCCTTGCGTAGCCTCGCCCCCCGACACCACGGCGCGGAGAGTTTGATTCTCCTCACGGATGCGGCTGAAGTGCAAAGCCCTCTCGACGGACACTTGTAATTGCGGAAAGTGCAGGGGCTTGACCACGAAGTCATAGGCGCCCGCTTCAATGGCCTTCAAGGCCACTTCCACGCTCCGGTGCGCGGTCATTATGATTATAGGTATAGTGATTCCTTTTTCCTGAAGAGCGACCGTCAGTTCTACACCGCTCATTTTGGGCAGTTTGAGATCTGATACGATCACATCGCAAAAATTAGGTTTCTCTGAAATTTGTTTGTAGGCTTCCTCGGCATCGTCGAAGGCCACAATCTCATAACCCTTGGGCCGGAAGAATCCGATCACAATGTCTTGAATATCAAGGTCGTCGTCAATCACCGCAAGTCTTGGCTTTTTGTCATTCATCATGACCCAGGAGTAACATGGGTTCTTTAATACCCCAAGACAAAAGTGGAATGATTCCCCGCTTTTTATTTTAAGGTACTCAAAAGGTCATCAGGGGCCAATAGCCCCATGGAACGGCGTTTGCTTTGCTGTAGGGAGCAATACTCTAAGGAGGAACACTCTATGTTGAACGCCGCGATAATCTTCTTCGTATTGGGCCTCGTGGCAATTTTCCTCGGTGCTGGCAATGTGGCCGGAATTTCGATGGAAATTGGCCAGACAATGCTAGCGGTCTTTCTGATCCTAGCGGTGGTCAGCTTGGTCGCAAGCATGATCACGGGTCGCAGACCCTCAACCCTGCCTTAAGGCTAGGTTGATTTTTTAATATAGTTCTACCCACCAATCATCCCATCCCGAGAGCTCAGGT
>JANMVK010000652.1:0-11723 GCA_031392725.1 Pseudobdellovibrionaceae bacterium | reverse complement strand
GATAAAAAATCCCGCAGCCCAGCTGCCACCAAGGCGGTTCCTAAGAAGAAAAAGAAGAAGAAAAAGTAAATCGTCACACAGTTGTCAAAATCTAAGACACTGAAATCATTGATCTTTTTAGCTCTTTTGATATCCTTTATGGCCCATTCAAGCTACACTTAACTATGATCGTGAAAAATGGCGCGCGAGTTTTCACCATGATTGCTGTGGCTGTCACCAGCTGGTCCGCGCACGCCGAACGCATGGGCAATGCCACTAGCTCCGGATTTTTCTTCGATGAAACGGCCAAGCCGACCCCGCGGCCCCCGCTTATACCGATGCCGCCGGTTGTAGCACCTGAGCCCGAGCTCGAGGGCGTCCGGCCCTTCAACTACGCAGCCAACGGCCGTGGAAATTTAGTCACCGTTCAAGGGTGCAACCCCAACTCCGGTTTCACCGTGAAGTACGGCACTCCCACTTTAAAGGGCCGGCAGTGTGACCGCACATTGTCCATGCATAAAGGGCTCGCTGAATTTTTCAATAAACATTTAAATGTGTGCCTCGACAAAGCGGCCAACAATGCTTTTGGCCACGCCACTTTGACCGCGGATCTGAACGGGCGCGACAACACCATTTTCCACGACGGTTGCATCGGCAATGCCGAACATCAAGAAGGTGGTTCGTGGCACAACGAAGGACTCGCGCTAGATGTAAAGGCCTTTAAAGTCGGCGGCCGTTTGTTAAAATACAGCGACGCGCTCGACACCAAAACGGCGAACGGCCGCAAGACCGCCTCCTTCTTCCATCACTTGCGCAAATGCTGGGGCGAAGCAGTTGCCGCCAACGGTAGCAGCTGCCGCAAAACAGGCAAGGAAGGCCAACCCGCGGGCACCATCGGCAATGAACACCACAAGCATCACCATCATTTACATTTGTCCCTGCCGTGTAAAAACTTATCTGATGGCCGCGCCACCAACACCGCCGGCATTTGGCAATTGTTCGAAGGCGTGTTAAGTCCCATGCATGCCCGAGCGAAGTGTTAAAAGAAGTGCTAAAATCATAGTGGTGGGTGGAGGCTTCGCGGGAATGCGGGCCGCGCAGCAGCTCGCCCATGACAAAACCCTCGACATCACCATTATCGACCGGCGCAATTATCACTTGTTTCAACCGTTGCTTTATCAAGTCGCCACCGCCGGGCTGTCGCCCGCGGAAATCGCCTATCCCATCCGCAGTATTTTTTCGCGCAACCAAAATGTGAAGGTGTTGCTGGGCAATGTGGACTCAGTCGCCCTGCCGGCAAAAACTATTCAGTGTGACGGGCAGTCGATTCCGTACGACTATTTAATTCTTGCGTGCGGCGCCAAGCATAGTTATTTTAATCATCCCGAATGGGAACCGCTGTCACCGGGCCTAAAGACGCTCGAGCAGGCCACCGAAATCCGCCGCCGCATTTTGCTCGCCTATGAAACGGCGGAGCGGGAAACCGATCTCGAAAAGCAAAAAGCCTTGTTAACTTTCGTTATCGTGGGCGGAGGGCCGACCGGCGTGGAGCTGGCGGGCGCCATCGCGGAAATCAGCCGCTTCACCATGGAAAAAGATTTTCGTAATATTCATCCCGAACACGCCCAAGTGATTTTGGTGGAGGCCGGCCCGCGCGTGCTCGCGGCGTTTTCCGAAAATCTCGCCCAAAAAGCCGCGCGCGATTTGGCCGCGCTGGGAGTGCAAGTGCGGACCTCCACCAAAGTCACCGGCGTCTCTGAAAAAGGCGTGCGGCTCGGTGAGGAGGAAGTCGTCGCCAAAACCGTGATCTGGGCGGCCGGCGTAAAACCATCGAGTTTAGGTCAGAGTTTGGGTGTGCCTCTCGATCCCGTCGGACGAGTGATTGTGGAACCCGATTTGTCGTTAAGTGTGTATCCCAATGTTTTTGTTTTAGGCGACATGGCGTGTTTCCCAACCGAAGATGGCCGCGGTCTGCCGGGCTTAGCACCGGTGGCCATGCAGCAGGGGACTCACGCCGGGCGCAACATACGGCTGTCTCTCAATGGCCACCCTCGGCTGCCATTTCACTATGTGGATAAGGGAACGATGGCCACCATCGGGCGCAAAAAGGCCGTGGCCCAGGTCGGGCGCCTGGAGCTCAGCGGGTTTATCGCGTGGTGCATGTGGCTGTTTGTTCATATCTTCTACCTCATTGGCTTTAAAAACCGCCTGTTCGTGTTCTTGGACTGGTTTTGGGCCTATGTGACCTTCAAGCGCGGGGCGCGGCTGATCCTGGATAAAGAGTGGCGCTCCAATCCAAAAATCGATACCTAGGTCCAGTCGATTCCGAGACGTCTTAATCCGAAACGATAGGTGAATGGGTAGAAAGAACGGATTCTTTATACTTTCAATTTTTGTTCTCCTGGTTGCGGGGCCGGCCGCCTATGGGCAAAACATAACCGCGCAGTTCGGTCTCTTGTATGGCCTCAGTGTGCCCGATGCCGAGAATACCAATCCTTACTATATGTATGGATTTAAAGGCGCGGCCAAGCTCGCGCCGTGGTTCAGCACGGGCGGTTACTTTCTCGTTTCCGATAAAACGGGTCAGCCGAGTTCCACCGAGAAATTCAAATACTCACTCGCGGGTGTGGCCGCCACTTATCACTATGCCGGCGGCACGGGCGATATGTGGACCAGCTTGCGCATGGGCATCACCAAGATCAATTCCAATCCCAACGGCACCGACTCCACGTTCTCGCCTTATCACTACGGCATTGCCACCGGTTATGATTACAAGCTGTTCTACAATGTGATTATTGGTTTTGAAGGTTCCTACATTCACGTGCAGACCGGGAAGACGACGCAAAACGCAGTCACCATCTTGCAGGACTCATTCAACATTATGAGTTTTCTCGCCACTCTTCAGTTCAGCATTTAAGAATCTTACAAGATTCTGCAACTGGACTTTTCCACCGCACCGAGTACCTGACCTTAAGTCCTAAACTTCATGACCTAAGGCTGCTTTCCGCTCCTACAGCTGGATCTACGTCGTGTTTTGATTCGCGCCAGGTGAGACCGGTAAATACCGGAGGTATAACCGTTCTTACTGAGGGGGAATAATGAATCACATTTTTAAACTGGCCAGTACGGCCTTGATGCTTTTTTCGTTAACGAGCGCGGCTGATTTTCGTCCGACCATAGTGGGCGGCGGAGACGCGGCGCCTGGAGAGTTTCCTGCGATCGTGTCGCTGCACGAGAGCATGGGTCACATTTGCGGCGGTACACTCATTAAGAAAAATTGGGTGTTAACGGCCGGCCACTGCGTTTCCGGTTCCAAGATCAATAAGGTCTTAGTCGGCCTGTATGAACAAAATAAATCGGGCAACGCGGAATCCATCGCGCCCAAGCGGATAATTCGCCACCCGCAATATAATGCGGGAACCACCGACTATGATTTCGCGCTGATCGAGTTGGCGAAAAATTCCACGGCCACGCCGATCGAGTTCAATACCCAGGAGATCGTGATCTCCGATAATCCCGGTCAACAGATTATGTCGACCACGGCCGGCTGGGGTGAGATGAATCAAGTAGGAGTGCTCGGCTCGCCCGATCGCCTGCAGAAAGTGGATGTGCCGCTCGCCACCACTGAGCTCTGCTTAAAAGGTTATCCGGGTCAGATCACCGACCGCATGATTTGCGCCGGTTATCCCGCGGGTAAAAAAGACGCCTGCTTTGGCGATAGCGGCGGTCCGCTGTTCGTTAAAGACGCCAACACCGGCTTAAATGTGCTGGTGGGAGTGGTGAGCTGGGGTGAGGGCTGCGCGCGCGCGAATAAACTCGGCGTGTACAGCAAAGTGAACGCCGTGGCTCCATGGATTGAGACTACAACGCACTAAAAGTCCGAATTCTTCAGACCTGCCTCTTCAATCCCGAAAGGGGTTGAAGAGGCCAATATCTTTTTAAAATGTAAATTAGGATTCTTTGCCGCCCAAGTGGGCTGTGATTTCACCATACTGCTGCTGCATGAAATCTTTTGAGTTTTCGCCGCGCTTGCGGACTTCGTCGAGGATTTTTTGGGCCTGGGCCCAACGCTGATTCTTAATCAACAACTCAACGTATTTTTGAATCACAGTGACCTGCAAAATATCGGTCTTAGCGCGGATGATCTCTTCATAAACGCGTGAAGCTTCATCGACCTCGCCGGTTTCGCTGAGCGAGCGGGCGAACAAGAAGTTAGCGTCCTTATTAGGATCTTCGTTTTGCGCTAAGAACAGGCGGAAGGATTCAGCGGCGCCTTTGTAGTTCTGGCGGCTCATCTGAAATTTGCCCAACACCATAAACTGTTTGCTGTCGGTTTTCGCCATGGTCAAATAATTTGATTCGGTGCAATCGTATTGATAAGTCTCCAAGCAAATCTGCGCCATGCGCTCAGCGCTACCTGAACCGCCGAAAACTTGCAGCCAGCGGACTTCGAGGGTGTAACCACCCCAAGTGGAGAAGAACAGGTGGAGGCCGATAATCGCGGCGGCCACGGCAAACATTCCATATTTATAGTTTTTGGCGACTTCCAGCGTGGCCTTGGCTTCATTGCCTGAAATCACATGGCCGCAATGGTCGCATACGGCGGGTACCGAACGAGCACGCTCTTCTGAGATGTCAGTATGGCAGCGGGGACAAGTTGATTGCGTAAACACGGTATTACCTCCGTTAAGTTCCAATTCGAGACGGTCACCCCGCCTCCTACACCGCTTGTTAATGCAATGACGGTGCTAGGCGGCGTGGGCATTGAGCGGTTTCCATGACCGGCAATCTGTGAACAGACTAGTCGATGACTATAAACCTTAAACGCTGCGTTTCAGGCTGAGACTGTTAATCGCCTGTGGTATAACGTTCGAACTTTCCGTCTTTAAAGTAGTAAAGCACCGCGGCCTTTTCAAAATAATCTTCGGTGAAGGCCTCGGCCTTGAGCTGCAGGGATTTGTTTTCATAGTGGGAAGTTACGTATCCCGGTTTTTGGTGACGCAGAAAAACCCACAGACCCGGCTCTTTGCCCTTGGGCCCCTCAATCCATTCTTTGCGCGGATCAATCAGCGGGGAGCGGTCGATCTCCACCACTTTGTAGCCTTCACCATCGGACACGGCCGCCAGCAAAAGATTGTTGGTGCGGTTGCGCCCGATCAGCGCCACGTCTTTGATTTTGTCATTGTTGAAATCGCCGACGATTCCGGCCAGCGTTTGATTGGCGGTGGGTTTATACGATTGCCGCACAGCCGGGATAAAATCGGTTTCGTTCCATGCTTGAAAGTAAGGGTCGAATTTTTTCAGCGCCTCTTGCACCGGCTGGCCGATGTCGAGATAAAAGTTGCCCTCGTCTTTAACGATTTTTGGCTGCGCGAGACCGGGCGCGATGGCCGCGGCCGCGAGGTTACCAACCAACGTTAAGGATAGGAGAAACAATGAACAGCCCTTTGTGGTGGAAATTGGCGAGACCGATTTGCAAACCGTGCAGGTTCTCGCAATCGTTGACGATGCCGATTTGCAATCCGTAAACCGATTGCGCTTTATTGTAGAGGCCGATCTGCGCTCCGCGAATGACGGTGTGGTCGGATTTGTTGACCAGTGCGATTTGAAATCCGTTCACCACCGAACTGCCGATGTTATTATTGAGCAGCGCCGCGATCTGCAGGCCGTAAATATAGGCCGACTTGGTATTAATGTTGGTCAGTCCCGCGGCTTGTAAGCCGATGGCATGGGTCGTGCCTTTGGTGACATTGAATAATCCCGAAACCGCGATGCCGGTGAAGGATTGGTCGGTGACATTGCCGAGGATGCCAAAATCGAGGCCGTAAACATCGCGATGGCGGCCCCATAGCCCGCTCAACCGGACTCCGGTCACTGAAAATTCCCTCAGCGGAAACTGGATCGGCGGCGCGAGGCCGAGCGCCACCGGCGAGTTAAAAGCCTGCGACTCTGTGGTTAAGAGTGCGATCACTGTCAGTATTATGAGTTTGTTTATTTTTGACATGCCTCATTGTATTTCGATTCCAAGGCAGGTCCAAGCCCGGTTTTTCGGGATTGCCGGACGAAGGTCGGGATGTCGTTAGCGCATTAGGAAGCCGGAGCCCGACGAAAGAGTGGTGGTGGGCTCCGGTGTTGCGACGACTCCGGGTTCCGCGGGAAAGGCTCCCGGACCCACGGTGCAAGAGTGCATTACATTTACGCGGTCGCTGGTGGCCGATTGGTAAAAGCATTTTGCCCCGGCCACTTGAGTTTGCACGCCGAATTTGATCTGACCCGCGGAGTTTTGAAAAATCGGAGCGAGGGTGATGTCTTTTAGGTCACCGGTCTTTTTGATGCATTTCTCAGAAATTACAGCTGTGCATGGTGAAGTTAGCAGAGCCATTGCCGGGAAATCCCATAATCAGAATTTCATCTTGCTCGGTCAGTGGGCGGCCGGAAGTTTCAGCGGTTAAGCCTTTCATGGGCGGGCCGGATAAACGGCCTTTAATTAGATCGTTGTTATAATCCATATTTAGTGCGTCACTGGGAAAGCGGTAGTTGGCAACGTTGGGTCTGGCGTTGTGGGGGAAGCGGATTTCGGTGGCTTCGAGTTTTTTCGGATCGACCTTCGGCGCATTTGCATTTTCATAGCAGCTTTCTTCTTCATCTTCTCCGCTGTCGAGCACAGTGTGGTGAACGGAGATCACTTCGGTGCCTATGGGCGAGTTCATTACAAAGCCGCGGCCGAAGGAGGCCGACGATTTAGTTTTGTAGCGAACCGATGCGGCTTTGACTTCGTCAATCACCTGTTGCAGCTCACCCGCGGAGAGGCACGGGTCGGCGGCGTGGGCGGATGTACATAAGGCGATTACGGTGAGCAAGCAGATCGATTTCATACCCTAATAAAATGCAAGCGGTGCCAGCGCGGGAGGGGTTCACAGTTAGGCGATTTGACTGACAGTTAATCAACCCAGTGCCGCTGTTCGGCCCATCAATGTATTGCATCTGATCTTGACCTTATAGATTCCCTGCTCAAGAATCCGGGGATGAAAAAAACAATGTTACTCCTAATTTTGATGTTCATGGTGGATTCAGCCGGTGCCGCCAAACCCGGCGCGCAGGCCAGCGATTATCCAGTTGATAAATTAAAGGTTCCCCCGGGATTTAAAATATCTTTGGTCGCCCCGGTTCCCGGAGCGCGCTCCATCGCCCAGGGCTCGGACGGCACTATTTTTGTCGGCACGGGCGCATTCTCCAACCCCATGAAGCGCGTTTACCGCATCCGCGATTGGGATGGGAATAAAGTGATCAGCCCCGATGAAGTGGAAATTTTAATCGACGGCGTGGAAAATCCCAATGGCGTCGCCTTTCGCAAAGGTCACTTGTATGTGGCCAAGGTCGCCAGCATTTTGGTTTTTAAAAATGTTCTGAACGTGCCCAAGGGAACTAAGCTCAAGGAATCCGACGCCACCGTTTTGAATTATCAATTTCCCAGCGAAGGCCATCATGGCTGGAAGTTTATCCGCTTCGCGCCGGCGCCCAACGACAACTGGCTGTATGTTCCGGTCGGCGCTCCGTGCAACAACTGCAAGCCGCCGCGCCCTGAGTTTTCCGCCATTCACAAAATCAATGTGGACGGCAACGAGCGCAAAGTTGTCGCGCTCGGTGTGCGTAACACTGTGGGTTTCGACTTTCACCCCACCACCGGTAAATTATGGTTCACCGAAAACGGCCGCGACTCAATGGGTGACGATGTCCCACCCGATGAGCTGAACGAAGTGGAGACTGAAGGTAAACATTTTGGTTATCCCTACTGTCATGGCAGGGGAATCGTCGATCCCGACATCACTTTTGATTCGACCATCGCAAGTTGCGCGGCGACCATCGCCTCCAAAGTGGACCTAGGCCCACACGTAGCCGCCCTAGGAATGCGTTTTTATAAAGGCACTAAATTTCCGCAAAGCTACCGCGGCCAAATCTTTATCAGTGAACATGGCTCTTGGAACCGCTCCAAAAAAATAGGTTACCGCGTGACTACCGTCACAAAAGAAAACGGCAACCTCGCATACAAACCGTTTGTGACGGGTTGGCTCGATGAAGCCACCCAGAAAACCTGGGGCCGCCCCGTGGATATCGATGAGACGGCAGACGGCTCGTTGTTAATTTCTGATGACGGAATGGCCGGCACGATTACCAATGGCGCCCTTTATAAAGTCGAAAAGGTGCCTGGCAACTGATTCATTGGCGAAGCGTTATTTCGGCCGTCTGGATTAGAGTCTAGTCGGTAGGGACTTTTCCAACGCGGGAATTTTAGCCACAATAAGATATGCGATTTATTTTGTTATTCTTGATGGCCGCGAGCGGTCCGGCGTGGAGTGATTCTAAAGGCGGCGGCGCCGGTGACAATGCCAAGGCCTTCATGAAAGCCATGATACGGGTGGGATTGGGCTACGGCTTCAGTACGGTGGACCATGTGGAACCTGGCACGGTCGGTGATTTCAATACGCCGCGCTCGCTGTGGCAAGAAATGGACTTTTTACTGCCGCTCTCAATTCATTTCGGAATGCGCGAAACCTGGGATGACAGCGCCAATGTGAATTTTCATGGTCAGGGCATTAAACCTGCGGAACTTTATATGACGGCGTTCAACCTCGGCGCGAAATTCACACTTCCCTTCTGGATCATTCAACCGTGGCTCGGTGGCGGAGTGACCGGGGGATTTTTGGCCGTGAGCGATCCTACCAACCGCAACACCACCAATTGGATGGTGGCGTTTGACAAAGAAACCAAAGCGATCCGTGGCGCCTACTGGCAAGCGGGACTGGATATAATGTTCGGTGCCGGCTTCGGTGTGCGCATCGGAATGCTTCAGGAAAAAATCCGCACAGACCGATTTAATAATCTGCAAAACACCGCCATGGAATTTGAACATACAATGTTCATGCTTGGTGGCGCCGGCTCCGTGAAATAAAAGGAATAAAAGGTGCCTGGCAACCGATTCGCCCCACACCGCCCCATTAGCGGCTGGTGGTTAGGATTTTATGCGAGAAGCGGCTGAGCATTGAGGTCACTTCAATACGCATACGCTGGTAATCATCAGCCGGCGAAAAATACTCTTCCACAATCGGGCGGTAAAGCTCGGCCATCTCGGGATTGCCATTGTTTTGCGGGCGGTGGTACCACGCGAGCGCGCCCATCACATGATTTTCTTCGCCCAGTAGATAATTGCCATAGTTGGCTCTGCGTGAGTAAGAATAAAGCTGGCGGTTCAGCCACGAGATCGGCGTCGGTTTAAAATTAGCGGCGACCAGATGGTAAATAATCGCATTGTTGTCGTCGACATCTTTGGGCTCATAAAATCTGAGCCGCTTGTTGGTCTGCTCCCAGTGCACAGGAACGAGCTGAATCAGTTGGCCGATTAGGTCGACGGTGTCGGTCACCATCAACAGTGGATAAAACGGAATGGTCCAATATCCGCCCGCTCTAATAAATAGGCTGATGTGGGCGATCATGGTGTCAGGCATTTTGCGCTCGGGATGATTGGCGCCGGCGCGAATGGTGTTTTGAGCGAAAAAACCGCGCTTGGCTGAAGCCTTAAATAATCGCCAAAGCCTTTCATGATCTTGGTAAGCCGCACAGTAAGCAAAGATCGGCACCAGCTGATCGCGCGATGTGGTGTCGGGATTTGAGTACCATTGTTTTGGATCCGGATGCCGCACGTAAATTCCAGGCATCACTTCAAGTTTATCAATGAGTTTTGCTGGATTCTGGCGCTCCGGAATGTCAGCGATGACAACCGTATTGGTGGTCTGATTGTAGCGCAACCACTTGCCGAAGGCGTGCATGCCTTCGCGCTGAAGGGTATCGCCACCATCTCCATCCCGCTGGACAATGAGAGCATAAGCATCGACGTACATAGTCTTTAGTATATAAAATTTCTTTAGTTTGGTGTTGTCTCATTGTGAGATTCGCAAACAACTGGATGGCCTGAAACGAGCCACCAGAGAGGCGTTTATGGCTCCGGCCAACCTAAAGGAGGGCCGTCTCTAATGGATGCGGTGTCTTGTTCTTTATCTTTGGCAGTTTAAATTTCCGCCGGCTCAGCGCTAACTTGATTGCGTCTTCATGCTCAGATGGTGGCTGTCGATTTAGCCATTTCAGACACTCCTTTGGACAATCATCAAAAAGAGTGGCGTCGGGCTCCACAGGAAAGAAAATCGGCGCCTGTCCTAATAGCCCAAACAGGGAACTGTATGGGTATTGCTCGACTTGGTCGCATATTTTCGCTTTCACGGGGTTGCGGTAAATATATTTGTAGGTATTGAGAAAGTGGATGTTGCGATCAAGAAGAGTCCGACCGAATCGTCCGCCCCAACATTGGTTTATTCGGCCGGACTTGAACGTGAGCCACCGGCTGGTTTCACACATAAAATAGGCCATGGCTTTGCTCAGGTTTGCGAGCGGTGTGGAAACAATTAGATGAAAGTGATTGGACATTAAAACAAATACGTGAATTTTAACCTGAAATCCAACATTCAAAAAATATAAGTGATCGGACATGATCGACCAGACTTCGTCCATCGGAAGCGCAAACCAATCACGATTTATGCATCGTCCCCCAACAAGAAAGGGGTATTCACTTGAATCTAAATGCGGCTTTCTGGGCATGGCTTCAACAAGAAGCAAATCTGGGACTAAGCCCAAATCAATATTGCGATGGAATGAAATCCAAGTCTCCGGCCTTCTGTCCGGCCCCCGAATTGATGCACCGGGGGGGAATCAGTTGCCAGGCACCTTAACCTCCTTAGCCGCTAGCGTAAGTTAGTTCCGCCGTCGTCCAGTTTTTCCGGACGTTTCCAATAACTAAACTGCGGGAAGACGTCTTCTCCACTACGGCCGGCGAGGTTTAAAACATGCCAGAATGAACAATATAAATCGCCGGGGCCGAACTGAGCCCAGCTTTTCTTAAAAATCTCAGTACCTTTGCGCGTGTACACAGCCATTCCGGGAGAAAGATTGCCGCCACCGGGTTCATTGGACTGCTCGTCGATGTACTCGCCCTTGCCGCCATGAGAAACCATGCGGAAGCGCCAGCCGCGTTCGTTCGAAAAACGCCGTTGCACGTCGGGTTTGTCTTTTGAAACCAAAGCCAAAGCGAATTGATCTTCAAGGTGCGGGACAAAGGGATTAAATCCATCGGCCCACAGCGTGCAGTACCGGCAGCCCTGACCCATATTGTGAATCATAAACAAGGTGTCTTTATCGCCGAACAAATCCAGCAACGAGACTTTGCCGGTCAAAGTGTCAAACGAGTAGTTCTTCACCTTAACGGGCGGCACGTCCCGGCGCAGTTTTGTGACCTTCTCGTTTAGTTCCATGATTTGAGTTTCAAGTTTGCTAATTTCCGCGTTGACCATATCGAAACCTCCCTATGAACCGGCAGGTGTAACACTGGCCTATTAGTTGCTCAACAGGTTCCTTATAGGCACTGAAAGTCAAAATACGCGGATTAGACTCCGCAAACGGTGCCGTTGTGATTAACAACCATGAAAATGGTTCTCTGGAGGACGTAAACATGAATTGGAAGCTATTGGCCCTTTTGCCCCTGATGTGTGTGCTGGCGTCATGTTCGCTTAAACATAAAACCAAGGTGGAAAAGGCCAAAACATCCACTTATGTGGGCAACGCCGTCGGCTCACGCCAGGCCGTCGATCCCCAAGGCAATTGCTCGCCCGAGTTAGTGGCCGATGCGAGACAGCTCGCCG
>JANMVK010000472.1:0-3084 GCA_031392725.1 Pseudobdellovibrionaceae bacterium | reverse complement strand
CCGCGACACCGAATCTGCGCGCCATGGGATTAAAAGTTTTTCTCGACGGCGCTCTGGGTTCTGAAGGCGCGTACCTCTCACGATGTTACCATGGCAAAGATCATCAAGGTTTGTTGTTGTATGACAAAACTCAAATGCGCGAAGTTTTGCGCCGGGTGTGGGAAGCCGATGTCGAAGTGGCCGTCCATATCATTGGCGATGAAGCCGGCGACCAATTGATGGATGTCGCGCGGGAATTAAAAGACAAAGGCATTGAAGGCCGCTTACATCTTGAACATTGCGAGCTGTTGCGGCCGGAGACCATTGGTAAAATGAAAGGTCTCGATATCGAATGCCATCTGCAGCCGGCGCACTGGTTAAGTGACCGCAAGTGGTTAAAAGAAAAGTTAGGCGACCTGAGCGAAACCGCTTTCCAATGGAGGCGATTGCAGGAAGCGGAAATTCCCTTCGACTTCGGCAGTGACGCCCCGATTGAACCCGCGAGCATCGCGAGGGTGTTTCAGGCTCTGCGGGAGTCCAGCGAAGCCGGCGTTCCGAGACTGCTCGGCAATGCCACCAGCTATATGGGCCACCGCGATTTGGCTTGGGCTCCTAACTCCTACACCATCATCGACGAAGAAGTTCCCACCCAAGTGGTGTTCCGTGGTGAACATTTAATTTAGTAACCATAACTGGTTGAAGGATCTTTTTTCTCTTGGCTCTTTTGGCTTTGCGCCACCACAATCGCAATCACCGCTCCCACTCCGGCCCACAGCCACGGCGATTTATAGAGCGGCCGTTCCTTTTTGGGGGGCTCAAACATATTTAACCTTCCCGAAACCGGCGTTAAATTTAAATTGGCGCTGGTCGCCTGGGATTTTTCGCAGTCGAGTCCAAAGAACGGCTGTTTATCACGAAAAATATTTGCCGCCCGGTCAAACTGGGGACTGCGGCATTCGCCGGCCACCCACGCCCGGCGCGCCGGAATTTCTTGCGGCAGTTGGCTCAATTTTATGATCGCCGTATAGGGTTGCCATTTATCCGACAGCCAGGTGATGCGCACTGGAATATCGGTATCCGGAAACGCTGGACAAACATCAGCGGTGCAGGAAACCCCGTTGATCATGATTTGTGACCAGTCCACGTTCAGGCCGGCCACTTGGACTTTTCGCGTTTGAATTTTCTGTTTGACCTGCTGCCATCGTTGAATCAACGGAGGGGGAAATAACGTGTGGTCGGGATTGAATTCGTAACCGATGGTGAGAGCATGCCTCAGCCACATTTCCATTTCTGGATCGTTCACCGCGAGTTGCGCCCTGCGCATGGCGCTTTTAAAAAATACTTGGCGGTCGCCGGAAGACCAATCTTGGTTGGGAATCTGGTTGATCAAAGATTCCAGCTTGGTGCGGGCGAGGCCGGAATCAGTTCCCAAAAACGCTTTTTGTGCATCGGCGAAATCATGAACCAGCTTTTCCCGGACGGCCGTGGAGGGGCGCATGCGGACCAGAGCCTCGGTGGGCGTCACGCAGGCGGCGTGCGCGGCCAGGTAAGCGCGGTATTCGACATCCAAGCTGGAGGGGCTCTGCACCACCACCTCGGAGGCATGAACAAAACTCCACCAACTCAAGATTGCGACCAGAATGGACATATCAGCCTCCTCCGTAAATGATTTTTCGCCGCGGACTTATCTGTTGTTTTACAAACTCCGTTCCACCTTGTCCGGGCCGCTTGACGATGACCGCGTAAGACCCGCTGTGGGAGAGGATTTGCTGGGCCTCACTTTCAGGCACTAACACCGCGAATCGAGAAGGGTTTTGCGGTGCCCTGAGCAGCCGGACATTGACCGCAACCGGCTGCCGCGAAACGCCTTTTTCGTCTGTCCGAAACAGGTCAACAATTCCGAATCGTCCGAGAATAGAGTCCAACGCTTCATAATTTTGCACTTCAATGGGAATGAGCACAAAACCCTTGGGAATGTGCGTGTCCACGCTGACGGAGGACGGGCCTACGTCCGGCGTGGACGGCCAGAGACTGGCGAAGGCGGGGATCAACGAAATCAAAGCGAAAATGAATAGTAGCCGGGTCTCCCAGCTCCACGAGTTGTAGCGGTCCAAAATTTTTTTCACCGGCTCTCCTTTGACAACGTGACGCCTGAGAAAACAGTGCGGCTCACATCTGAAAGACTGTAAAGCGAAAGTAAAATGGCCGCGAACACCGTTAGAATCAAAGCGGCTTCGACAGCGCACTGGCCGCGACGATTTGCGGGCGCCATGAGTTCTCCTTTCCGTCCAAGGTGACGGAGCAAAGGGTTTTTTGTTTCAAATTCAAATTTAAAAACGGTGGCGACAAAATCACATCGAAACTAAACTGATGTTGCTGAGAATTTTCAAAGGTCGGCACCGTTTTATAATCCGGTGTGAGGCTGGCGGAAGGTTTCGGCTCAACAGCCAACGGACGCAAATAAAATATTTTGGAATGAACAGTGGCCGCCGGCAACCGGCGGGCTTCTGCACTCAATACCCGGTGATGGGCTTGACGCTGAAGTCCGGCCTGGGCCAACAATTTCAGTTGTTGGGCCTTGAGCGCTATTTGCGCAAGGATCACCGCGGTCCGCGCCGCCTTAGTAGCGGCGAGAGCATAGGGATTGGCGGAGGCTATGGCGTTTAAAACCGCGCGGTCCGCATTGGCTCGTTGCAAGCGAAGACGGGTCGCCTGGGGATTAAGACGAACGAGGGCCTTTAAAGTTTTTTGTAAGTCCCGCTGTAGAAGAAGCGCTTCTTTCACGCACATCGCTTGCGCCCGCAACTTCTTCTTGAACACATATTGCGCGCCACTCGCGAGTATAATCGCGGACACGATCACCGGAATGAAGACGATCGCATTGACAAGGACAAATCCAGCCTGCGCTTCACGGTCAGCACAATTTTGTCTATGGAAAATTGCGCGGCAATGTACGCTCCGGATTTTTCCGGATAAAGCGCACGGGTGGTGAGCGAACCCCAAGGCAAAAACCGCTCCGCGCGCCGGTGAAACATCCGCCGGCAATAGGCGGCGGGCCTTTGCTCTGTCACGCAGTAAAGCGCCTGCTCGGACTGGTAGAGCACC
>JANMVK010000586.1:0-7118 GCA_031392725.1 Pseudobdellovibrionaceae bacterium | reverse complement strand
CTGCGGAAGTGCTTTTACAACTTCAAAGCCATCGAATTTCTCAAAACCGGATCCACCAATAATTCCCCACATACGAATTCTCCTAACGCAAACAGTTGCAGAAAAGTGACGGACGCTTTAGAACAGTGCGCCGTTTTTTATGTCTTCTTTAGTAAACACACCTTTGTCTAAAAACCAAGCGGTAACCAGATCGGCGGGCGTTACGTCGAAGGCTGGATTCCACACCGGAGCGTCCTTCATGGCCCATTCCACTGTGCCGAAGGCTCCGCGCGCGCCGCGCACTTCTTCGGGCTTGCGCTCTTCCACTGGGATATCACCGCCGTGGGCGCAGTTGATGTCCACCGTCGTGTGGGGCGCCACCACGTAAAACGGCACGCCATGGAATTTACAGTTCACCGCCAGCGAGTAGGTGCCGATCTTGTTGGCGAAGTCGCCGTTGCGGGCGATACGGTCGGAGCCGACCAGCACGCGGTCGACTTTGCCTTTTTGCATAAGAAACGCCGCCATATTGTCGCAAATCAGAGTGTAGGGAACTTTATTTTTGGAACATTCCCAAGTGTTCAACCGCCCGCCTTGCAGCAAGGGGCGCGTCTCATCGACATAAACATGAATCTTCTTGCCGTCGCGCACCGCTTGAATGGCCACTCCCAGAGCCGTGCCAATTCCCACCGTGGCCAGGCCGCCGGTGTTGCAATGAGTGAGCAATTGGTCTCCGTCTTGGATCAGCGCCGCGCCGTTTTTGGCCATTTGGTCGGCGAGGCGGACATCCTCAAGGCAAATGGCTTCCGCCTCAGCCGGCACCGCCTTCACGCCTTTGGTTTTTAGAGTGCGCAGGATGCGGTCCATGCAGTTCATCAAATTCACCGCGGTCGGGCGCGCTTCACGCAAGGCCCATAGCGCTTTTTCAAATTCCGCTTCGCTCACGCCTTTCTCGGCCAGCAATCCCAGTTGCATCGCCGCCGCGACGCCAATCAACGGCGCGCCCCGGACTTTAAGGTCACGAATAATCTGAATCATGACTTCAGGAGTGGTCGACTCGAGCCAAACTTCTTTTTGCGGCAGCTGAGTCTGATCCAAAATCCACAGGCCTTTAAAATCCAATTTTAAACCGGTTGACGTGAACGGCGTCATAGCAATCGCTCTCCCATTTTTTTGCGCATCTCTTCGAGAGCCGCCACTTCAGATTTGGGCATGGCTTTGGATCCGCCCAGGTGTTCCGCTAACAAAAGAATTTGCGCCGAGTGTTCAATGCGCTCGATGCCGTTGAGCGCTTCTTCCAAGTCCTCACCCCAGCAAACCGCTCCATGCCGCGCTAAAATCAGCGCCCGGTGCTGGGGCACAAATTCGCGAAGGCCTTTGCCCATATCGTCAGTGGTCGGCCGCGCATAGGGCACGATGGGAATACTGCCCGCGCCTAAAATCGTTTCGCTCAAATGATCGTTGGGCAATTCCTTAAGATCCGGGCGCGCGATGGACCAGGCTATGGCGTGAGGAGGATGCGCGTGAATAATCGCCTTGGCATCCCGGCACAACCGGTAAATTTCCAGATGCATTAAGCGTTCGCCGCTCGGGCTGCCGGAAAAAACACTGCCGTCGGCGGTGGCCACGGCGATTTCACCGGGATCAATAAACGCCTTTTGTTGTCCACTGGGTGTGAACAACACATAGTTGTCGCGCAGGCGGAAACTCACATTGCCGTCGGCCGCGGCCAACATGTTCCGTCCGTAAAGGCGGCGGCACACTTCAACCATTTTCTTCCTGGTCTCGATTTCGGTCATTTCACTCCCCATAAGTATTATTTCATGCCATATATAGGACGTGATGGACAAAAGAAATATCGATGTCGTACTCGTGCGCATGGACAAAATCGGCGATTTGGTCGTGTCCCTGCCGGTGGACGAGCATCCGGTCTTCGCGGGGCAACGTGTCCACTGGCTGGTGACCAAGGGCTTAAGCTTTATCGGCGAACAGGCCGCCCCCAAGCGCGCGGTCACTGAGTTCCGCCGCCGCTTTGGACCGGGCGAGTTTTTCCGCCTGGTGCGCTGGTTTTCCCGCAACAATCCCCGCACCGTGGTGCTGCTGCACACGCCCTGGTGGGTGTCCATGGCGGCATGGATGGCCGGCGTGCCCGAGCGCATCGGCCGGCTCTCGCAATGGCATTCGTTTTTGTTTGTGAACGTGGGCGTGCGCCAGAGCCGCAAAGCCAGTGAACAGCACGAGAGTGATTACAATTTCGATTTAGTCGAAGCCGGTTTTAACCGTCTCGGCTACCGCCACACTTCCAATTTAAAACTGGTGAAGCGCAATTATTTACGTTTGCTGCCGCCCAATCCATTCGGCACGGTCGACGTGCGCGGCTTAAGGAGCAAAGAGTACCGGGTGGTTCACCCGGGAATGGGTGGATCCGCGTTGAACTGGCCACCGGAACTGTTCCGCGAATTGATCGGCCGCTTGGCCGCGGACAGCCCCGTGGTGATCACAGGCACTAAAGCCGATCATAAATTTTTGGCGCAGATCGTGGCCGTTAAAGAATTGCCCAATGTAAAATGGCTGGTGGATGAGCTAAAAGTTTTTGAATTGCTCGATCTTTTGTCGCAAGCCAAGAGCGTGGTCGCGCCGAGCACGGGCGTTTTGCATTTGGCCGCGTCTCTGGGAACGCCGGTGGTAGGAATTTATTCGCCACGCACGGTCGAGCATCCGCGCCGCTGGGGTCCCAAGGGGCATCTGTGCGCGGTGCTGGTGCCGCCCGTGAAGGACACTGATATGATCAATCCGGACGTCATGCGTGAAATCACTCCCGATCAGGTTTACACGACCGTAATTAACCTAGAAAGCGGCAGGGCGCAGAATGACGTTCTCACTTTCCCCTCGGCTTGAGGATTTGTTCAGAAAATTAAGTGATGGCTCAACTCCGCACGCTTTGGCTGAGGATGTTCTGCGTCTGTCGGATTTTTATATCGGCAATCATGGCGCGCGCACGCCCTGGCAGGAGAAATACGCTCAGCGGGCTTATGCCGCGTACTTTTTGCCGCTAAATGTGGTGCGCCTGCAGGCGGCCTTCGCCGAGGTCCGGCGGTTTTTGCAGCCCGCGCACATTGATGAGATCTGGGACTTTGGCAGCGGCTTGGGTGCCATGCACTGGTTGCTGGAAGAGCAGGATTGGCTCTCGCCGCGCCCGTTGAATTGCGTTGAGGTTGATACGCGCGCGATTGAACAGCATCGCACGCTGATGTCGCACACCCGTTGCAAGTGGCACCCGGAGTTTAATCCTAAGAAAACGCCGGGACGTAACTCATTGGCGGTGTTTTCCTATGCGTTTTTGGAAATGCAGGAGAAACTTCCGCCTCTCGAGCATTTTTCCCATTTGTTAATTGTCGAACCGTCGTTTAAAGACACCGGCCGCGCTTTAATGAAATGGCGGGAGCGTTGGATTCAAGGTGGGTTTACGCCTTTGGCTCCGTGCACACACTCCTTAGCGTGTCCCCTGCTCACGCATTCCGAGCGCGATTGGTGTCATCATCGCGTGCATTTTTCCGGCTCGGCCAAGTTTTTAGAGTTGGAAAAACATTTGCCGATGAAGAATCACTCGCTCACCTTTTCTTATTTGCTGCTGTCGCAGTTAATGGAAACGCCTTTATGGCGTGGATCGGTGCGTGTGATCGGCGATACCTTGTATGAGAATGGTAAAACGAAGCAGATGATGTGCCGTGGGCCCGAGCGTGAGTTTTTGTCGTGGCTCTCGCGTAATGGTGAGGCGCCGTTTATTCCGCATGGCGCGCTGATTCCGGATTTGGGTCCGGTTGAGATTAAGAGCAACGAGGTCCGGCCGGGGCGTGAGTTGAATTGGGTGGAATAAATAACGCGAACCGCTTCCGAATCGGAAGCGAGTTGCGTCACACACCGTTGCGGAAATATTTGAAAGAAAGAAATACTAAATTTGATGCGACATAGTCATTTACTTGGCCCGGGCCAAGTAAATGTCGACGCTGCGTTAATCTTCCTCGCGGTCAATGCCCTTCCAAGCCGACCAAACTTCCTCAACGCGCTTGCCGAGAAATTTTACGAAGTCGGCTTGGTTGTCGCCAAGAGCTGCCAACATCACAGCCTCAAAATTGGCCTTGGTTTGTTCATTAGGCGCGCGGTCCTCGAGGAAATTGGCCGGCACCGCCGGCAGCACCACGTTCGGGCGGCGCAGGCGCTCGAGCAATTGCATCCATAAGCTGATCCAACCTAAAACCTTGCGGCGGTTCAAGGTTCCATTGTGCAAACGAATCTCTACGGTCTTAATTCCATCGCGATCCAATAAATTAGTTAAGTTCGCATACAAATAACGCCCAGGAATTTCATCCTCAGTGATCGTATTGAACAGCGTCTGCAGATCGGGGTCCTCGGAAAAATCCGAGACTTTGTGGTCGCGGGTCAGCTCCGCCCAGGAATCCGCATAGGGATTGGCGATATTCAAGGCGTAGGAATTTTCCTCAGGGTCAAAGTCGGTCATCCTCGACGGTGACACCAACAAACCCAAGTAAGGTTCTATTTTTCCTAAGTTCATCAACAACGACCCAAGCTCCACGCCCTTTGGCAGCGTGTAACCAAAGTGCACATGCAATCCCGTGCTCGAATTGATCCGCAATTCTTTGGGCATTTTGTTTTTCAATTCGTCGAACAGATTTTCCAGTTCGCGGATTCCGTCCACGCCTTTTAACACCGGCGAGACGATCTCCCAGCCGCAGGAGCCGTCGTACATGACGTTGTACTTCGTGTAATCCAGCTCCATGGAAATGTGTTTGTACTTATGCGGGCCGATTACGCGGTCCTTACCCAAAATATCACGGGCAACCACGGTTAACTCTTCCGCGAGCGCAGTCCAGGCCTCGGAACTGGCCAAATAATGATCGATGTCGTGCCCGGCCAGCGCGGGATTGATCGTCAATTCGATTTCGGCGCCAAAACTTTGTCCGCGGTTGATGGGCAATGGATAAGTCTCGTCGCCCACTTTCAACATGTAGTTCTGAAAACCTTCGGTTGGAGTGTAATCAAACAATGGTGCGTCTTTAAACGGATTGCTCGGTATAGTCGCCTTCACATTGCGGCGGAAACGTTCCGACAACACCGGCTCGCGGTAATTTAATGTTCTAAAGAACTGGCTGCCTTTAACTAGAATGTCCTGGTGCTTGGGCGTGGAATCGGTGAACTCCACAATATAAAATTTGTCTTTCTTCCCCGGAATCCGGCGCGAACCGCGGCCAATCATCTGCGCGTAAAGAATGGGACTCTCGGTCGGCCGCGTGAGGAAAATAGTTTTGATATCCGGCACGTCCACGCCGGTGGTCATCATTTCCACATTGATCAAGACGCTGATTTCGCCGCGAAGGAATTTGTCCTTCACCGCCTGCTGATGGGAAAACGGCATCTTGGAGTGCACCACCTCGGCGGGCACCGTGGAGTCGGCGCGCTTCACCAAATCGCGCAGGATGCGGCAATGATCGATATTCACCGCGAACACCAGAGTCTTACCCCACTTAGCCAAACCATCCACCAAAGTCTTCACGATCAAATCATTGCGATGCTCTTCACCGGCCAAGGCTAGGTAAGAATCCTTGGTGATCATTCCGTCGCGCATTTTAAAGTGCCACTCGAAACCGGTGGCCACGGTTGACGCCAACACGGGTTCCGATAAGTATTTATCGCGGATCAAATGGCCGAGGGAAATTTCGGGTTTCAAAATAGAATCATTATGTTCCGTGGGCGTGGCGGTCAGGCCGATCACCGGAATTTTAGCGGTCTTGCACATACGGTACAGTTTTCCGTACATGTTGTTCACGTGCGTGCCACTGTTGTATTTTTTTACGCCCCAATGAACTTCATCAATCACCACGGCGGTGATTTGTCCCGAACACTTGGTGAAAAAATCCACGTTTTGCTCGAAGGTGTGAATGCTGGTGTAAACGAGGCGTGCGATCTTCTTTTTCTTCTCACAAGTGTCGAGAAATTTTAGCACCTCGTTGTCGCCGCGGAAGCGTTCCGGCTTAATTTTCAAAGCGCGGCCGTGGCGTTTATAAAAATCCGCCGAAGCCTGATACAGCAAGCGCCAGTCCTTGGAGATCCACAGCACGTGGTTCTTTTTGCTCTTCTTCAAATGCATCGCCACAGCATCGGTGGCGATTTTAGTTTTTCCGCCACCGGTGGCTACCGCCACCGTCACATTGCGGTCGGCTTCTATAGCCTCAAAAACTTTTTCGGTGAGATCCTTCTGATAAGGCCGCTCTTCTTGTTTGCTCTTGGGGATTTCATGAAATGACTTTTTTAAATTCTTACGAAAATCGTCATCACCCGGCTCTTTATCTTCCACCACCTGAATGGCGTTCATTACGTCTTTGTTCTTAAACAGCATGATCTCTTTAACCAGTTTGGCCTTAGGCAAGGCCAGCCGGACCGGATCTTCATCATCCAAATTGGCGTTGATATCGCGCGCGACCAATTTCAAATCGGCGAGCGACATTTTAGTAAGATGCGCGCTCAATTTTTTAGCTGTTAATGACGGCATTGCGTACGGCCTCGCTGAATCGTTTAAGATGTTCGGGATAAATACCAAGCAGACGGCGCAAACGGTAGGAGATCTCGATTTGCACCCCGCCTTCTATACAACGGTTTGCAATGTTGGCCGGATCGATGCCGGGCAAACGCCCAATGGGGTTTTCCACTTCCTGCTCGAGCAGCCCGGTCTGCAGCAACGCCGCGAAAATTTTCTCGCGCAGAGCCTGGTTCAACCCTCCCATGGCGACCCAATTCTTCTCGCGCTCTTTAAAGCCATGAATGGAAATACAAGCCTTCGACTGCCCCACCATTTCCAAAGCTTGCGGCTCATCAAATTCATGGCTGGAAATATGCAGATCTTTAAAATTCCCGCTTTCCTTCAAACCCTCAAACAAATAACAATTCAATTCCTCGCCGGCCACCGCGCGCGCTACCACCGACGTCCCATACTCAATCTTGCCACCATGAATGGCCACTACGGTAAACGGCGAATTGCGCTGAAGCATCTCGATGCGATAATCAAAATTCTCCCGCTCATAAATAGAAAGCTCATGAAAATTCTGATAACGATTGATGACGGG